>JANNEZ010000006.1:0-6037 GCA_031379255.1 Rhodoferax sp.
GTTGGCAGTTGTCATGGATGGCGGATTTTGCAGTGGCTTGGTTTGATGGCGCGGCGTTCAACCTTACCAGAATTCGGAATGGGCGAATCGACGCTGCGGGGTCAATCCAGCGCCAGCGGCAAACCCACGTAGTTTTCTGCCAGCGCTGTGGACGCCGCTGTGGACTGCACCAGGTAGTCGAGCTCGGCCTCCTGCATCTTCTGGCCAAAACCTTCGGAATCCGGGAAGCGGTGCATCAAGGACGTGAGCCACCAGCTGAAACGCTCGGCTTTCCAGATGCGTTTCAGCGCCCGCTCGGAGTAGGTCGCAAGGGCGTTCCCGTCTTTGTGCAGGTAATGCTGAATCAGGCCGGCTGAGAGCATTTTCACGTCGCTGGCCGCGAGGTTCAAGCCCTTGGCGCCGGTGGGCGGCACGATGTGGGAGGCGTCGCCCGCCAAAAACAGCTTGCCAAAACGCATCGGTTCGGCGACAAAACTGCGCAGCGGCGCAATGCTTTTTTCGATGGTTGGGCCGGTGACGATGCGTTCGGCGAGTTCCGGGTCGATGCGGCGGCGAAGCTCGTCCCAGAAGCGCTGGTCGCTCCAGGCTTGCACTTTGTCGTCGATCGGGCACTGCACGTAATAACGGCTGCGCGTCAGGCTGCGCATCGAACACAGCGAAAATCCCAGCGGGCTGTTGCCATAGACGATGGCGTGTGGCGAGACCGGCGGCACATCGGCCAACACGCCGAGCCAGCCAAACGGGTAGGTGCGTTCGAATTCGGTGATGGCGCCCTGTGGCACGCTGGCGCGGCAGACACCGTGAAACCCGTCACAACCGGCGATGAAGTCGGCTTGCAGTGCATGCGTCTGGCCGTCTTTCTTCCAGGTGACGCGGGGGGACGGGCTGTCGAAGCTGTGGATGGCGACGTCGCCAGCTTCATAGACGGTTTGCTGGCCCGAATCGGCGCGGGCCTTCATCAGGTCGCGAGTGACTTCGGTCTGGCCGTAGGCGGTCACGACCTTGCCGCCGGTGAGCTTGTCAACAGCGATCGGGTGGCGCTTGCCCGCGAACACCAGTTCGATGCTGTGGTGCACGATGCCCTCAGCCTTCACACCGGCCCCTACACCGGCGTCTACCAGCATGTCGACCGTGGTCTGCTCCAGGATGCCCGCGCGGATGCGGCCCAAAACATAGTCGCCGCTCTGGCGTTCAAGGATGATGTTGGCGATGCCGGCTTTGTGCAATAGCGCGCCGAGCAGCAGCCCGGAGGGGCCTGCGCCGATGATTGCAACTTGGGTTCGCATGGTCGAAGGCTCCTAAAAAATGATGCACGTGTTGATGACGGATCGATCGCATGGAATGTGATTAAAGTTAACACCCATGTTAACTTTTACGGTGAAAATACTGAAAATTGCGAATTTTTCAAAGAAATTAGCGATTAAGTCACGTATTATATTGATATTATGCTATATATATTATAGCAAAAAGCGTCAAACTGAAGTACCTGTGTCAAACGCCCAAATACCGCGCCATCAACTCCGGCTGGGCGAGCAGTTGCGCCGAGCTGCCCGTGAACACCACCTCACCCTTGACCAGAATGACGTTGCGGTCGGTGGCCTGGGTCACGTGTTTCCAGTTTTTGTCGACGATCACGCTGCTGATGCCGCTCTGGCGGATCAAGCCGCAGATGCGCCAGATTTCGCGCGCGATCAGGGGCGCCAGGCCCTCGGTGGCTTCGTCCAGGATCAGCACGTCGGGGTTGGTCATGAGCGCGCGGCCAATGGTGAGCATTTGCTGCTCGCCGCCGCTCAACTGCTGGCCGCCGTGGTTGAGGCGTTCCTTGAGGCGCGGAAAGGTGTCGAGCACGCGCTCGTAGGTCCAATCATTGCGGCGCCCAACGCCAGTCTGGGCGCTTCCCGGACGGCCGGGGCGTGCCGCCATCTTCAGGTTTTCCGCGACGCTCAGGTTGGCGAAAATGCCCCGGCCTTCAGGCACATACGCGATGCCCAACTGCGCGATTTCATAAGGCGCGCGGCCCGTCATGTCGCGACCCATTGCCCGCACACTGCCGCCGCGCGGTTTGACGAGGCCCATCAGGCTTTTCAAGAGTGTGCTCTTGCCCATGCCATTGCGGCCCATCAGGCCAATGGTTTCGCCTTTTCCCACCGAAAAGTCAATGCCGCGCAGGATGTGGCTCGAACCGTAGTAGGTGTTGAGGCCCTTGGCTTCGATCAGCAACTCAGTCATCGCAGACAGCCTCGTTTTGCCGCCGCGCCGTCCCAAGGCAAAACGCGGCCCCCTTGGGGGCAGCGACCCGCGCAGCGGTGGGGCGTGGGGGCAACATGCTAATGGTCCTCACCCAAATAGGCCAGTTGCACCTGGGGGTCGGCCCGCACATCCACCGGCAACCCGCTGGCGATGGTCTGCCCGTTGACCATCACCGTCAAGTGGTCGGCCAGGGTGAACACAGCGTCCATGTCATGCTCCACCAGCATCATGGCGTGGTCTTTTTTCAGCGTCAGCAGCAGTTGGATCATGCGTTCGGCCTCGGCTACGCCCATGCCGGCCAGCGGTTCGTCCAGCAGCAGCACCTGCGGGTCAGTGGCCAGGGCCATGGCGATTTCAAGCTGGCGCTGCTCACCGTGGCTGGTGGCCCCGGCGACGGCGTGCTGGCGGTCCTGGAGTCCGCTTTGCTCAATGGCGCGCCCGGCGCGCTCGTTGACCACGGCGACCGACGCGGCAAGTTGCAGCCAGCGGTGGGCATTGGGCGTGCGCGACTGCGCGGCCAGGCGCACGTTGTCCCGTACGGTCAAGGGCAAAAAGATGTTGGTCTTTTGGTAACTGCGGCCCAGGCCCGTTCTGGAAATTTTTTCGGGTTTCCAGCCGGTCACATCTCTGCCGCCCATCGTGACGCTGCCCGAGGTCGGCTGCAAGTCGCCGCTGAGCAAATTCGTCAGGGTCGATTTGCCCGCTCCATTGGTGCCGATCACCGCGTGGATCTTGCCGCGCCACAGGTCGACCGACACGTCATTCACGGCCGCCAGCCCGCCGAAACGCTTGGTGATGTTTTTCGCCGAAAGCAGCAGCTCACTCATTGCCGTCCTCCCGAATGCCGTTTGAGCGGTTTTTTTTCCGGAGGATTTTCTCGGCCAGTCCCAGCAGCCCGCGCGGCGCGAACACCACCACCAGCACAATGAAGACGCCCATTGTCAGCTGCCAATGTTTGCCGATGTCGTAACTGCCGATTTTGGGCAGGTCTTTGAACAGGTGCAGCAAATATTCAAAGGCGAACGCGCCGACGATGGCCCCGGCGAAGTTGCCCATGCCGCCCAATATCACCATCATGATGGCGTGCGCGCTCATGTGGAAACCCATCAACTCGGGGTTCACAAATCCGCCAATCGCGCCCCACAAATAACCGGCCAGCCCGGCCAGCGCTCCCGCGAGTGTGAAGGCTGCCAGTTTGTAGTTGAAAACGCCAAAACCCATGGCGCGCATGCGGTGTTCGTTGATGCGGATGCCCGAGAGCGCGCGGCCAAACGGGCTCCACAGCAACTTGCGCAAAAAGGCGTAGACGCCGACCAGGCAGGCCAGTGTGAAGAAGTAAAACACCTGTTTGTTGTCGAGGTCAAAAAAGTGCGCGTTGGGTTTGAAGTTGATGTAAAGACCGTCTGAGCCGCCCAGCGCCTTGTTGTCAAAGAACAGGTAAAACACCATTTGCGCAAACGCCATGGTGACCATGATGAAGTAGATGCCGTGCGTGCGCACCACGAAGAAACCGATGACCAGCGCCGCCAGCGCCGACGCCAGCACGGCCAGCGGCAAGGTCCACCACAGGCTGGCTGCGGCGTCTTGCGGTGTGAGGAACGCCAGCGCGTAACCGGCCAGGCCGAAATAGGCTGCGTGGCCCAAAGAGACCAGGCCCGTGACGCCTTGCAGCAAATCCAGGCTCATGGCGAAAATCGCCAGGATCATCATGCGGGTGACCATCTGTGTGTAGAACTCGGTGCCGACAAACGGGAACACGACCAGCGCGACGAGGCACAAACCGAGTGTCACCTGAACACCGCGCGGCAACACCTCCAAATTTGCCTTTGCAGCGCTCATGCTTTGAACAAGCCCTCGGGCTTCCACAAAAGCACAGCGGCCATCAGAATGTAGATCAGCATCCCTGACACCGAGGGCAGCAGCACTTTGCCAAAAGTATCCACAAAACCAACCAGCAGCGCCGAAATCAGCGCGCCACGCACCGAGCCGATGCCGCCGATCACCACCACCACAAAACACATGATCAGCACCTGCGAGCCCATGTTCGGATAGACGCTGGAGACGGGTGCGGCGATCATGCCGGCCACCGCAGCCAGCGCCACGCCCAGCGCGAACACGATGGCATGGATCCGTTTGATGTTGATGCCCAGCGCTTCTGTCATGTCGCGGTTGAAGGCGCCGGCGCGGATTTTCATGCCCAGGCGGGTTTTGGAGATCAACAGGTAAAGCCCCAGCGCCAGCACGATGCAGACGCCCGACATGAACAAACGGTACACGGGGTACGAGAGGTTGTGGGTCAGCTGGATCGATGCGCCCAAGAGCTCGGGCACGGGCACGCCATGCACGTCGTCGCCCCAAAAAATCGAGCGCATTTCCTCAAAAATGTAGATCAGGCCAAAAGTCAGCAACACTTGGTCAAGGTGGTCACGGTGGTAGAAATGGCGGAACAAAAGCCACTCCAGCGCCAGGCCAAACAGCACCGACAGCGCCACACCCAGGAAAATCGCCGCCGTCAGGCTGCCGGTGGCCGCCCCAATCGACCACGCCAGGTAAGCGCCCAGCATGTAAAAACTGCCATGCGCCAGGTTGACCACACCCATGATGCCGAAAATCAGCGTCAACCCCGCCGCCAGCATGAACAGCAGCAGGCCGTATTGCACGCTGTTGAGCAGCTGGATGAGAAAGGTGGGGAAGTCCATGGCGAGGGAGGGAATTCAGCGTGAAAAAGGGAGGTCGTCAGCCTCCCGTCGTCACCAGCCTGCAGGCTGGTCAAGCCATCTTGCAGCCCGCGCCCGAGTCCGCCAACTGTTTGGCCGCCACGCTGATGACTTTATTCTCTTTGCCGACCACTTGGCGAAGGTAGATGTCCTGGATCGGGTTGTGGGACGGGCTCATCTTCCATTTGCCGCGCGGGCTGTCGATGGTGACGCCTTCCATGGCGGCATACAGGGCCTTCTTGTTGGAGAAGTCGCCCTTGACGGCATTGGCCCCGAGCATCAGCAACTGGCCGGCGTCGTAACCCTGCACGGCGTAGACGTCGGGCATGGTTTTGAACTTGGACGCAAATGCGTTGCGGAAGGCGTTGTTTTTGGGCGTCTCCAGGGAGTCGCTGTAGTGCAGGGTGCTGAACACGCCTTCGGCCGCGCCCCCTGCCGCGTCAAACACACCATCGGTCAGGAAACCCCAGCCGTACAACGGAATTTTTCCTTTGAGGCCAGCCGCCGCGTAGTCACGCATGAATTTTGCTGCGCCTCCGCCTGCAAAGAAACAGGCCACGGCGTCCGGGTTCAAAGACGCGATCTCCGTCAGCAGCGCCTGGAATTCGACATTGGGGAAGGGCAGACCCAGTTCCTTGACGATGGTGCCGCCCGCGGCCAGGAAGCCCTCCTTGAAGCCTTCAAACGCTTCGTCGCCAGCGGCATATTTCCAGGTGATCCAGACAGCCTTTTTGTGGCCTTTGGCAACCATCGCAGCGCCCAACGCTCGCGTTGGCTGTGAATTGCTGAAACTGGTGCGGAACACGTTGGGCGCGCACAAGGCGCGGGTGGCGGCATGCACACCCGCGTTGGGATTGATGTTGAGCACGCCGGTGTCGCGAGCGACTTTGTGCAAGCCCATCTGCACGCCTGAATGCACTGTGCCGATGACCACGTCCACCTTGTCGCGCTGCACCAGTTTGGTGGCGTTTTCAATGCCCTTGGAGGGCTCGGCTTCGTCGTCTACCTTGAACCACTCGATCTCGCGCCCACCGAGCTTGCCGCCTTTTTCTTCAACGGCCATGCGAAAG
>JANNEZ010000023.1:0-4464 GCA_031379255.1 Rhodoferax sp.
TTCGCTGCTCAGCGCCTTCGCCGCCATTGCCTCGGCCAAAGCGGTGGTGAGCAATGACTCCGGCCTGATGCACGTGGCCGCCGCATTTGGCGTGCCGCAGGTGGCTGTTTTTGGCTCCAGCTCGCCAGTTCATACGCCGCCCCTGAGTGGCCGGGCGACCGTGTTCTGGCTCAAGACCGATGCAAGTTACCAGCCACCACTGGACTGCGCCCCGTGTTTTGAGCGCGAATGCCCGCTGCCCAAGGACCAGGGGCATCTGCGGTGCCTGACCGACGTCAAACCCGAGGCAGTTCGAGAAAAGTTAACTTCCATGTTAACTTTTGAGGAAAACAGACCGGAAATTCGATAATTCGAAAGAGAATCGAGAATTAAGTCACGTATTAATTCAATAGTTTGCTATTAATATAATAGCATATACGAATTTTGTCTCATTTGCAACAGCCTGTGAGGCTATGCGATTTTTGTGTCGCTTTGCGTGGCAGTCTGGCGGGCACAGACCGGCCGGCCGCGCAAAAAAAAGCCACCCGACCTTGCGGTTGGGCAGCTTGTCAAAGTCCTCGAAAGGACGTCGTTGGAAACTCCTGGCGGCGGCGACCGGGCTCTGCGGAGCGCCTGCCTGAATCACTGTGACAGCAGTGATGAATATTTAAGCTGAAAATTTTAGGGAGGTCATCCCTCATTTGGGGGATAAACCTGTACACAGTCGCAAAATTTCACACATTGCTGCGTGAATATTGTTACGAATAGTTAAATCAGGTCGCGTGTGGTGAAGTGTTTTGGTGCATCGGCAAGCGCAGGGTAAAACTGGCGCCACCGCCGGGCCTGTTGTCGCAGCTGACCGAGCCGCCGTGGCGCTGCGCGATGGACTTCACCAACGCCAGGCCCAGCCCGACGCCGCCGTCTCGCTCGGAGGCGCCCGGCAAACGGAAGAAGGCTTCGAAAATGCGCGCCTGAAAGGCTTCGGGCACACCCGGGCCGTGGTCGCTCACACGAATGACGGCCAAGTCGGCCGCTTGCTCCAACGTGACTGAGGTGGTGCCCGCGCCGTGCCGGCGTGCGTTTTCAAGCAGGTTGCGCAAGGCCCGGCGCAGCAGCCTGGAAACACCGTGCACCACCAGCTCGGTGCGCGCCTGTCCGCCGGCCGAGCTGTTGGCGGCGAGTGGCGGCAGTTTCACGTCCAGATCGGCGTCAACGCGGGCGCATTCCTCAGCGGCCATGCCCACCAGGTCAACCGCCTCGACCGTGCCCAAATCCGCCTCTTTCGCGTCGAGCCGGCTGGCCAACAGAATCTCTTCGATCAACTGGTCCAGCTCGGAGATGTTGCGGTTGATTTCAGCCAGCAGCGTCGTGCGCGAGGGCGCAGCCGAATTGGACACATCCATGAGTTCGAGCCCCATGCGGATACGCGCCAGCGGCGAACGCAGTTCGTGGGATGCGTTGGCCAGCAGGGATTTTTGCGATGCGAGCAGGGTTTGCTGCGAAGCGACCAGGGATTTTTGCGCCTCCAGCAGCGTTTCAATGCGCTCGGCCGAATGGTTGAAGCGTTTGGACAACAAGGCGACTTCGTCTTTGCCGTCTTCGAAAAGCCGCGTCGACAAGTCGCCCTGGCCCCACCGCTCCACGCCCTGCTGCACCGACTCCAGGCGTTTGGTGAGCCGACGCACGATCGGGTAGGCGCCCACCGCCACGGCCACCGCGAGAATCGCCAGCATCCAGGCGAAATCGAAGGGCAGCCGGGGCGTCGGTTGCGGGCGCATGCCCGGACCCGCGCCATCCGGCCCGCCAGCGCGTGGCGGCCTGGAAAACTGCACCAGCAGGACCGAGCCGTCGTTCATGGCCACCTGGAATTCGGCGCCCTGGCCGGGCACCATGGTGGGCCGCGCCCGCGCCTGGCCCAGCACGTCGCCCGCCGGATTGCGGATGGTGATCTCACGCCCGGGCCGCTGGGCGCGTTCACGTTCGGCCTCCTGGCGCCCCAGCCAGCCGGCCACCAGCGTCAGCACAACCACAGCCAGCACCACCGCCAGCCAGATGCGCAAATACAGGCGCTGGTGGAAGGCAGGGGTGTTCATTGAGGCAAAAATTCCAACAGCTTCAATCTTGCTGGCGCGCGAATACGTAACCGACACCGCGCACGGTGACGATGCGTTTCGGGTTTTTCGCGTCCACCTCAATCGCCGCGCGGATGCGGCCCATGTGCACGTCGATGGAGCGGTCAAAAGCGTCGAGCTCGCGTCCGCGCACCGCTTCCATGATCTGGTCGCGCGTGAGCACGCGCCCGGCGCGCTCGGCCAGCGCTGCCAGCAGGTCAAACTGGTAGGATGTCAACTCGCACAGCTGACCGGCCACCGTCACCGTGCGGGCGTCGCGGTCGATCTCGAGCGAGCCAAAACGCAGCTGTTTGACGGCCGGAGCAGGGCCTTCGCTGCGCCGGCGCAACACCGCGCGGATGCGCGCCAGCAGCTCGCGCGGCTCAAACGGTTTGGGCAGGTAGTCGTCGGCGCCCATTTCGAGGCCGACGATGCGGTCCATCGGGTCGCCCTTGGCGGTGAGCATCAGCAGCGGCACCTGCGCCGCCGCGCCGGCCAGCGCGCGGATGCGCCGGCAAATCTCCAGGCCGTCCATGTCGGGCAGCATCAGGTCCAAGAGCACCAGGTCAACGGCGCCTTTGGGGTTGTTTTGCAGCAGGCCCAAGCCTTCTTGCCCCGTCGGCGCGACGGTCACGGCGTAACCTGACTGGCCGAGGTAGTCCGCCACCATCTGGGCCAGGCGGGCGTCGTCTTCGATCATCAAGAGGTGTTGGCTCATGGCTTGGGCAGTCTAGGGCGGCTGGGGCGCAAAATCGTGCGGGTGGCTTGAAGGGGCGGTAAAGTTAAGTAAACACCGCTGTCACCGTTCATGGCGCGGCGCCGGATGCGGCCTGCCGCGACGCAAGCCACACCAGCAGAAGCACCGGCACTCCCAGGAGCGCCGTGGCGTTGAAGAAATTGGCGTAACCAAAAGTGTCGACATACTTGCCCGAATACCCCGCCAGAAATTTCGGCAACAAGAGCATCATCGAGCTGAAGAGCGCGTATTGGGTCGCTGAATAGTTCACATTGGTCAGGCTCGAGAGGTATGCGATGAAGGCGGCTGAGGCGATGCCGCTGCTGAGGTTGTCGGCCGAGATGACAAAGATCAGCGCCGTCACGTCGTGCCCGCGTGTGCTCAAGGCGGCGAAAAGCAGGTTGCTGGCGGCGCTCAACACGGCACCGAGCATCAGGATGCGCATCACGCCAAAACGCATCGACAACACACCGCCGATGAAGGCCCCCAAAAGGGTCATGATGACGCCATAGATCTTCGTGACAGCGGCCACTTCGTCTTTGGTGTAACCCATGTCCACGTAAAACGGGTTGGCCATGATGCCCATCACCACGTCGCTGATGCGGTAGATGGCGATCAGCGCCAAAATCAGCGCTGCCTGCCACTGGTAGCGGCGGATGAAGTCGGCGAACGGCGCTACCAGCGCGCCCTGAAGCCAGTCGGCCAGGTTTTTCGCCGGCGGCAAGGCCACGCGTGCGGGCTCGGGCGAGAAGAGCACCGTCAGCAGGCCCACCAACATCGAAGCGGCCATGACGAGGTAAGCGGTTTGCCAGGCGCTGTGCTGGTATAGGGCAGCAGCAGAGGCAGCAGCTTGCACGGCAGGGGCCACTTCAGCCCGCGCGGCGATCCACAACACGCCCGCGCCGGCCCAGATCATGGCCAGCCGGTAACCTGTTTGGTAGGCGGCGGCCAGTGCGGCCTGCCGCTCGGTATTGGCCGATTCGATGCGGTAGGCGTCGAGGGCGATGTCTTGCGTGGCCGAGCCAAACGCCACTGCCAGCGCGCCCCACACCACCGGCTGCAGCGCTACTTTAGGGTCGTTGAACGACATCGCCACCAGCCCCGCCATCACCGCCAGTTGCGCCAGCAGCAGCCAGCTGCGCCGGCGCCCCAGCCAGCGCGTGAAGAGCGGAATCGGCAGGCGGTCGACCAGCGGCGCCCAGACCCATTTGAAGGCGTAGGCCAAACCGACCCAGCTCAAAAATCCGATGGTGGTGCGGTCGATGCCCGCCTCGCGCAGCCAGAAGCTCAGGGTGCCCAGAACCAGCAGCAGCGGCAAGCCTGCGGAAAACCCCAGGAGCAACATGCGCAGTGTGGCCGGCTCCAGGTAAACCTTGAATGTTTCCGACCAGGATGGCTTGGGTGGCAGCATGAGGGAATAATACGCGGAGCATCCATGGATACGCGGATGCATTCACGGAGCAAGCCGCTGCGCAATGGCGGCATCGAAAGGGACACACTGCATGGCCAATTCAACGTCAAACCGTTTCATTCAACGCCTGGCCGTCGTGCTAGCGGCACTGACGCTCGTTTCCTGCGCCCAGCCGGGCGACCCAGCGCGCGAGGGCGTGCAGGTGGGTGGCAATTCCGCTTTCGCCG
>JANNEZ010000062.1:0-5187 GCA_031379255.1 Rhodoferax sp.
GGCGAGGCGGCCTTTCGCGAGTCACACATTCCGGGCGCGGTGTACGGGCATTTAGACCGCGACTTGAGTGACAAATCGGGGGCCGGGGTCAATGGCGGCCGCCACCCCCTTCCCACGCGGGAGAAGTTCGCGGCATGGCTCGGCTCAGTGGGTTTCTCCAACGACCAGCAGGCCTTGGTGTACGACCGCCAGGGCGCCAATTACTGCGGCCGACTGTGGTGGATGCTCAAATGGGCGGGGCACACCCAGGTGGCCGTGCTCGACGGCGGCTTGCAGGCTTGGGCCGCCAGCGACGCTGTTGCTTCCGGGGCCGCGCCACTACCCCGGCCGTCGGTCTTTGTGCTCGGACCTGAACAAGCGGCTTTGGTGACGACCCAAACCGTTGCAGACCAGCTCGGCCGGCCCGCCCAGACGCTCATCGACGCGCGCGCCACACCGCGTTTCAGAGGTGAGGTGGAGCCGCTGGACCCGGTGGCCGGGCACATCCCCGGCGCCTTGAACCGGCCTTTTGGCCTGAACCTCGGCGCAGACGGCAAATTCAAACCGGCGGCGCAATTGAGGGCCGAGTTTGACGCCCTGCTCGCCGGGCGCGACCCAGCCAGTGTGGTGCACCACTGCGGCAGCGGCGTGAGCGCGGTGCCCAACGTGCTGGCGATGGAGATCGCCGGATTGGGCGGCAGCGGCCTGTATGCCGGCAGCTGGAGCGAATGGTGCAGCGACAGCGCCCGCCCGGTGGCACGGGGTTGAGTCGCCAACCACTGCGGGGAAATCGTTAAACTGGTTCTCGCCGGATGACACTCACGCCTTTCAGTCACGTTTTCGGCACACACCTCCGAAGGGACGCCCATGGCCGCCAGCATCAGCCTCTCGCCCGATGATCTTCAGCTCGCCTCGTTTTTCCGCTGGGAAAAAACGCAACCCGACAAAATCTTCCTGACGCAGCCCACCGGCGGTGGCGAGTCGCAAGACATCAGCTGGCGCCAGGCGGGTGACGAAGCGCGGCGGGTCGCCAGCTGGCTCAAGGCACAGGGCAAGGCGCAGGGCTGGCCCAAAGGCAGCACGGTCGCGATCCTCGGCAAAAACAGCGCGCACTGGATCCTGGCCGACTTGGCGATCTGGATGGCGGGTTATGTCTCGGTGCCGATCTACCCGACCTTCAACGGCCAGGCGCTGCGCTACATATTGGCGCACAGCGAGGCGCGCGCCTGTTTTGTCGGCAAGCTCGATGATGTCAGCGCGCTTGAAAGTGGCGTGCCTCCGGGCATGCCGCTGATCGCCCTGCCGCTGTCGCCCGAGAGCCTTACCGCCACGCCTTGGGAATCGCTCATCTCCACCAGCCAGCCGCTCGAAGGCGAGCCCGTGCGCGACGGCGAGGAGCTGTGCACCCTCATCTACACATCCGGCACCACCGGCAACCCAAAAGGCGTGATGCACAAGTTCAGCGCCATGGCCTGGGGCCTCAAGAGCGCCACCTCGGCCGGGCGCGTGCAGATGGACGGCAACGACCGGCTCTTGTCTTACCTGCCGCTTGCGCACGTGGCCGAGCGCATGTTGATCGAACAGGGCGCGCTGATGTACGGCAGCCGCATATTTTTCGCCGAATCACTCGACACCTTTGTGCAGGATTTGCAACGCGCGCAGCCCACCATCTTTTTCTCGGTGCCGCGGCTGTGGGTGAAGTTCCAGCAGGGTGTGCACGGCAAGTTTCCGCCGAAAAAACTCAACCTGCTGTTGGGCCTGCCGATCATCGGCGGCATTGTGCGCAAAAAAATCCTCAAGGGGCTGGGTCTGGGCAATTGCCGCCTGGCCGCCGGTGGCGCAGCGCCCATGCCGCCCGAGGTGTTGCGCTGGTACCGCGATCTGGGGCTGAACCTGATCGAGGTGTATGGCATGACGGAGAACAGCGGCGTCTCACACGGCACCGTGCCGGGCACCTTCCGCCCCGGCACCGTGGGACTGGCCTATGACGGCGTGGAAAGCCGCATCGACCCGTACAGCGGCGAAATCCAGATGCGCGCGCCCTGCCTGATGATGGGTTATTACAAAGACCCGGAGCAAACGGCCGCCACCATGACGCCCGATGGCTGGCTTAAAACCGGCGACAAAGGCATGCAGGACAAAGACGGCTGCCTGAAGATCACCGGCCGCGTGAAAGACATTTTCAAGACCAGCAAAGGCAAATACGTGGCGCCTGCGCCGGTGGAAGACCTGCTGGTGACCAACCCCGACATCGAGGCCTGCGCCGTGACGGGCGCGAATTATGCGCAGCCGTTTGCGGTGGCAATGCTGTCGCTGGATGCGCAAAACCGCGCCAAGACGGCAGAAGGCAAAGCCGCCATCGGGGAATCGTTCACCGCCCACCTGAAGGCCGTGAACGCGCAGCTCGAAGCGCATGAAAAGCTCGATTTCATCGCCGTGGTGTCCACCACCTGGTCGCCAGAGAACGGTTTTGTCACGCCCACCTTTAAGGTCAAACGCAACAAGATTGAAGACACGTATGGCACTTTGTATGATGGCTGGTTGAAACAAAGGAAGGCGGTGGTTTGGGCATGAACGCATTGACAACTGTGAAAACCTCGCTGCTGGCGTTGCTGCTGGCACTTTTGACCAGTTGTGCCGGCATGGGTGGCCCGGAAAAAGACAAAACCTACAAGATCACCATCTTGCACACCAACGACCACCATGGCCGCTTCTGGAAAAACGGCGACGGCGAATATGGCATGGCCGCGCGCAAGACCTTGATCGACAGCATCCGCAAGGAAGTCACAGCGGCCGGCGGCCACAGCCTGCTGCTGGACGGCGGCGACGTGAACACCGGGGTGCCGGAGTCGGACCTGCAGGATGCGGTGCCCGATTTCAAAGGCATGGACCTTTTGGGTTACGACGCGATGGCGGTGGGCAACCACGAGTTCGACAAACCGCTGGTTGTGCTCAAGATGCAGCGCGACCTGATCAAGTTCCCCATGCTTGCGGCCAACATTTACGAACGCACCCCCGGCGGCAACGGCCCGCGCCTGTTTGAACCCTACAAGATATTCAATTTGGGCGGCGTGCGGGTGGGCGTGTTGGGCCTCACCACCGAAGACACCCAAAAAATGGTGCTGCCCGACAACGTGAAAACCGTCGAATTCCGCAACGCCATTGCCGAAGCGGCCAAAGTGGTGCCCGAGTTGCGCGCGAAGGCGGACGTCGTGATCGCAGCGACCCATATGGGCCACTACCAGAATGGCGAGCATGGCACCCAAGCTGCCGGAGACGTCGAGATGGCCCGCGCGGTCAAAGGGCTCGATTTGGTGGTGGGTGGCCATACCCAGAACCCGGCCTGCATGAAGGCCGAGAACGTGATCGACCGGGAGTACGTGCCCGGCGCCGACTGCAAACCCGAGCGCCAAAACGGCACCTGGATCGTGCAGGCGCACGAGTGGGGAAAATACGTGGGCCGGGCTGATTTTGAGTTCAAGAATGAAGAATTCAAACTGGTGAAATACGCGCTGATCCCCGTCAACCTGATGAAAACCGCGCGCGCGGCAGATGGCAAAACCAGCAAGCAGCCCTATACCGTGCAGATTGCGGAAGACAAGGACATGCTGGCCTTGCTGGCGCCCTACCAGGATTTCGGCCAGCAAAAACTCGGGCTGGAGATTGGCAGCGCCGACGCCAAACTCGATGGCGACCGCAACCTCGTGCGCGCCAAGCCGGCGGCGCTGGCGGTGCTGATCTGCCGCGCGATGATGCAGCGCACCACCGCCGATGTGTGTGTGCTCAATGCCGGCGGCGTGCGCGATTCACTGCCAGGAGGCCAGCTCACCTACCGCGACGTGCTCAAGGTGCAGCCCTTCGGCAACACCGTCGCCACAGTCGACTTCACCGGGCGCGAGTTGATGGAGTACCTCAACGCTTCCGCCAAAATGTCGGTGGGCTCCGGCGCGTTTGGCCAGTTTGCCGGTGTGGATCTGGTGATTGCCGGCGGTGCGGTCTCCAGCGCGCGCATCAAGGGCGCCCCCGTCGACATGACAAAAACCTATCGCCTGACGGTCAACAATTTCCAGGCAACCGGCGGTGACGGGTACCCGCGCATTGCCGCCCACCCGAGCTACGTGAACACCGGTTATGTGGATGCTGACGTGCTGCGCGCTTTCATCAGCGCCAACAGCCCGCTCAGGGCTGCCAACTATGACCCGGGCAGCAGCGTCGTGCGCCAGTAAGATTGCAACAGTTTCAACCCCGTCTCTAACCCAGCAACAAGGAGCCCATCATGGCCAAAGGTCAGCAAAACACCAACAAGATGACGAAAAAACCGAAAAAAGACACATCACCGCCCAAGCCGGTGTCGCCCGACGCCGTGCGCCCCACCGTCACCACCGTGGTGCCGGTGCGGGGCAAACTGAAAAACAAGTAGACCGAAGCGACCCTTCAAACTGCGCGCTTGCGGCATGGCTAAAAAACCGTCAGCCCGGGCGCTGCTCCGGGCTGAACTCGAACAACAAAACGAAGCCCTGCGTTACAGCCAGAACGTGGCCGAAGGCGCGCTGGAGCGCTTTTCCGCGCTCTTCTCCAGCGTGCCGCTGGCCCTGCTGGTGGTGGACGAAAACAGCCTGGTGCTTGAGAGCAACGCCCAGGCCTTGGCGCATTTCAGGCCGCAGGAACGTGACCCACCACTGAACTTCCTGTTTCCGCTGGTGTTGCCGGCGCACCAGCAACGGGTGACGCAGGCGCTGGTGGACGCCAGAGACCATGGCAACAGCAAGGTCGAAGGCGTGGTTTTTTCGAGCGGCACAGAGGCAACGCTGACTGCAGACCTGCACATTGCCCGCATTGACAACCCGCTGGATGATCTGGCCAACTTCATCTGCGCGGTGGTCGACCAGGGTCCATTGCTCGCACAAATCGCGCAAAAAGAAACGCTGGAGTCGCAACTGCGCGAGTCCCAGAAAATGCAGGCCATCGGAACACTCGCCGGCGGCATTGCGCATGACTTCAACAACATCCTGGGCGCCATACTGGGCAATGTGGAACTTGCACGGCAAGACGCCGGGGTGGATTCACCCGCGCAGGTCAGCCTGCTGGAAATTGGCAAGGCTGCAATGCGCGCGCGCGACCTGGTGAGCCAGATCCTCACCTTCAGCCGCAAGGAGCCACTCACGCGCAGCGCCATCGATCTGGCGGGCGTAGTGCGCGAAACGGTTC
>JANNEZ010000073.1:0-3910 GCA_031379255.1 Rhodoferax sp.
GCGCAAAAAACCGTCGTCCTCACGCGCCAGTTCCGCTTCCCCACCTACGTGAACGGCAACACCAGCGGCATGATGGTCGAAGCCTGCGCCGGCCTCCTCGACCAGGACGACCCCGAGACCTGCGTCAAACGCGAAACCGAGGAAGAAACCGGCTACCTGGTGAGCCAGGTGCGCAAGGTGTTCGAGGCCTACATGAGCCCTGGCTCGGTGACCGAGCGGCTCTATTTCTTTGTGGGCGAATATTCGGCGCGCGACAAAGTCTCAGAGGGTGGCGGGCATCCGCATGAAGGCGAAGACATCGAAGTGCTGGAGCTTCCTCTTGATGCGGCGCTGCAGATGGTTGCCAAGGGCGAGATCGTCGACGCCAAAACCATCATGCTGCTGCAGTATGCGAAGTTGCAGGGGTTGGTGGGGTAGCGCGTATAGGTTTCAAGGTCCGCGAATTCAACGGCCTATTTTGGCGCTCATTTTCTGATGGGCCGCCAGCCACCTGCCAAGCGCCCCGCCGCCGCTCCTCATAAGTCGCAGGCGCGAACGCTGTCGCGTTCACTGGCGCCACAAATCGTCGGGACGGCGGGGCGCATGGCAGGCGGCAGATATGATTGGCGCGACGGAACTGCAAACGAGCCGACGATTGAATCCTCAGTGACGCGGATTCGATGTTTGCTCGAGACGCATTATGGAAACGGTTGGGCAGCGCTTTCACTGCGCGCCATGACAGGAGCTGCGTGCCTGGTGGACGGCAGCGGCTGGCCATCAGGCGTTGTTCTGGCCGTGGAAAAGCAGTCAATGCCCGCCGGCAAGGCGACGCCGGACTGCGCCGAGCGGGTCCATAGGTTGGCGGTGACCCCTACCGCGCTGGGGTTGTCAAAACAGCCACGAGAGACCGCCCGCAGATCGGGCCAGCGTTCAAACGTAAGCCCAAGCGTCGTGCCGCAATGAGGGCAAAATTCAACGTACACCTTCTTCCCGCTCCCATCTGAGGTGTGCTCGTACGTCCGCGTTTCACCGCCGTTGAATGCCACTGCGTCGATCGGAAACAAGGACTCGGCGTAAGACGAGGAGCCGGTCATGCGCTGGCAAAAGCTGCAGTGGCAGACCAATGTGCGCAGCGGCTCCTGGCTGGCGCGAAACCTTACCTTTGCGCAAAGGCAACCACCTTCAAGTACGAGCGGCATGTCCATCTCCGGTTCAAGTTCCACGACCTGGCTTTTGTTGCCGCAACTTCGGAATGACAAACAGGGGGAGCCCACTTCCATCAATTGCCGCAGGGGTCATTTTCACAGACAGCCGCGCCCCAACGCCTCCTTGCGCATCCAGCCACGCACCCCGCCGACCCGACGATTTGTGGCGCCAGTGAACGCGACAGCGTTCGCGCCTGCGACTTATGAGGAGCGGCGGCGGGGCGCTTGGTTGGGTGCCAGCGGCGTCAAAGGCCTAATCATACCTAAATTGGGTACGATAGAGCCAAAAAACCGAACTCAAAGCAAATTTTAAAGAAAATCGGCCTTCAAGTCTCGTGTGATGGACGTTTATAGCTATCAACACAATAGCAATCATGGCGCTGCAAAAATGAAACCAAACCTACTGAAACGCCACTTCGGCAAACGACCGAAGCTTGCGCGAATGCAGCTTGTGCACGCCCTGCGCGCGCAGCAGCTCCATGGCGCGCACAGCTTCGCAGTTATCCGTGACACAGGCAATCGCATTGACCCTGAATTTCGACTCTCAATCATTAACTCAATTTGGCAGCAGGTCGGCAATTCTTAAGCAAGGCCGTTTTTTCCGCTGAGGCCGAGAAATAGATGTGCCCTTCCCCGGATTGTCGATTCATCACATACTCGTATCGTCCGCCCTGTTCAGACCACGCGAGCTCGGATTCAGTAACTTTGCATTTCTGTCCATTGCAGATCTGTTGCTGGGAGTCGATTGGGAAAGCAAGATCGTCCACCTGCCCCAATCGTGGGTGCCAGTTTTCGCAAATGAACCTTATCGGTTCTGCGCCAGTGGCACTGACGAAAACCGCCAGCACGATTGCCAGCAGAAATTGACTGCGGTTCATGGGCGTCTCTGGTGCAAATGAAACCCAACAAGAAGCGGCAGCTTGCGGTCAGCGCCCTTCAAGATGCGTCAGAAGCGCGGCGTTGAATGCGGTCGGGTTCTGCGCAGGCGCCATGTGGCGGGCGTTTGGCGTGACGATGAGCCGTGAACCAGGAATGCAACTGTGAGCCGCGTTGGCGAGAATTGCAAAAAACGGGCGGGTCTGCTGACCTTTAGCCACGGTCACCGGCACTTTGATTTGCCCAAGCTGCGCACAGGCTATAGATGGTGGAGGCGGCGCACCAAAGTGCGCGGGAAGCGTTCGCGCATTTTCCAGATGAACGCTTCGCATTGTGGCCGGCAATGCCTGAAAACTGCCGGGCTGCGCGTTCACCCAATCGGCGAACAGTTGAACGGCTTGTGGTTGGTCATTTGCCTTCGACGCGGCAACTGCGGGAGCGGTTCCCTTGCGCTCTTCTGCGAGGGTCTTCTGCTCGGTTGGATCATTTACGATTGATCCTAGAGCGGGTTCATTGAGAAAAAGGCTTTGGACCAAGTCCGGACGTTGCGACGCGAGAACAAGCGCGACGGCACCGCCATAGGACCAGCCAACCACGTGCACGGGGCCGACGTTGAGTTGTTGAATGAATGCGGCAAGGTCGCTGGCGTGGGTCGCGACAGAATACTTTGTCGCGTTGTCCACCCACGGAGCGGTTCCGAAATAGCGTTGATCCAGCGCTATGTAGCGGTACCGATTCGAAATGGCCGCGCGTTGCGCTTCCCAATTTCTGTGGTCTGAGAAAGCGCCATGCACAAAGACCACCGGTACGCCCTGCCCTTGCTCAAGGTAATTCAGGGTAACCCCCTGAACAAGGGCTTGCTTTACTTTGGGTCCATCATTTGACGGCCCTTGTAATGACTGGCATCCTGAAAGGAAAAGAAGGATCGCACAGACCAAAAGTCGCAAGAAGGTTTTCACAAGAATCTCCTTTTGTTGCTGTTTAAGGAACGGACAAACCAATTCTGCGCCCAAACTTGACAAATGGATACAACATTCCGTCTGCGTCACTTCCGTTGCTATCGCGCCGGGAAGACAAGACGCAGCCAGTCACGCCCCTTGACTGAAGAAAACCCGATTTCAAAGGCTATTTCGCCTCCAGATCCCACAAAACAGGCATGAAAAGCTACCAATAAGATAGCATCAAAAAAAGGCGGCCCGGCAAGCGACCAACCAAAAACCCAAACCTACTGAAACGCCACCTCAGCAAACGACCTCAACTTGCGCGAATGCAACTTGTGCACGCCTTGCGCGCGCAGCAGCTCCATGGCCCGCATGCCGATGCGCAAATGCTGGTCTACACGCTCGCGGTAGAAATGGTTCGCCATGCCGGGCAGTTTGATCTCGCCGTGCAGCGGTTTGTCGCTCACACACAGCAAGGTGCCGTAGGGCACGCGGAAGCGGAAACCGTTGGCCGCGATGGTCGCGCTTTCCATGTCGAGCGCCACGGCGCGGCTCTGGCTGAAGCGGCGTTGCGGGCCGTTGTCGGGCAGCAGCTCCCAGTTGCGGTTGTCGGTGCTGGCCACGGTGCCGGTGCGCAGGATGCGTTTGAGCTCGGCTTTGTCGACCTGCGTCACGTCGCTCACCGCGTCGGCCAGCGCCACCTGCACTTCGGCCAGCGCCGGGATCGGCACCCACAGCGGCAGCTCTTCGTCCAGCACGTGGTCTTCACGCACGTAGCCGTGGGCCAGCACGTAGTCGCCCAGCTGTTGCGCATTGCGCAGACCGGCGCAGTGGCCCAGCATGATCCAGGCGTGCGGGCGCAGCACGGCGATGTGGTCAGAGATGTTTTTGGCATTCGCCGGGCCCACG
>JANNEZ010000078.1:0-2524 GCA_031379255.1 Rhodoferax sp.
GTTGTTGGATTCGGTGGCACCTGAAGTCCAGACGATCTCGCGCGGGTCGGCGCCAATCAATTCTGCGACCTGCTCACGCGCCTTCTCCACCGCCGCTTCAGCCTCCCAGCCCCAGGCGTGGCTGCGCGAGGCCGGGTTGCCGAAGTGCTGGCGCAGCCAGGGGACCATGGCGTCCACCACGCGCTCGTCGCACGGGTTGGTGGCGCTGTAGTCCATGTAGATCGGGAAATGCGGTGTGGTGTCCATGGTCAAAAATCAGGGTGAATCGGGTGCAATCTGGCGCAGTCAGGTTCGAAGAAAAATCCGGTTTACGACTTCGCGAACGAGTTTCCAAGGGCAAACACGGAATTGGGAATGTTCAGGCGCAAAGGTTTGTTCACTGGCATCGCTGAAATCGCCTTTTTCACCAGCGGTTTGGTGTCGACCGTGAGGCCCTTGGCCAGCTGGTCGTCAACCAGCTTTTGCAGCGTGACGGATGACAAAAACTCCACCATGCGCACATTGAGCGAGGCCCACAGGTCGTGCGTCATGCAGCGCTCGCCCTCACCGGTGCAGTTTTCCTTGCCGCCGCAGTGGGTGGCGTCAATCGGTTCATCGACCGAGGTGATGATGTCGGCCACGGAAATTTCGGCCGCCTTGCGGGCCAAGGTGTAACCGCCGCCCGGCCCGCGGGTGGACTCAACCAACTCGTTGCGGCGCAGTTTGCCAAACAGCTGCTCCAGATAGGAGAGCGAAATCTGCTGGCGCTGGCTGATGGCCGCGAGCGTGACGGGCCCGGCGTTTTGGCGCAGGCCCAGGTCGATCATGGCGGTAACGGCAAAACGGCCTTTGGTGGTGAGACGCATGGTGAACCCCTTTGTGGTGGCTAAGTTGCTGGCAAAGACCTTTTGAGCCTTTGTTGACTAATTAGTTCAAGTATACCAAATAGCCGATTGATTTAGTCGGGTACAGTTTGAAAATGCTACTTTATTCATAGCAATGAAACAAAACAATACGAGACTCAAAACCATATTTTATTCAAAATTTCGCACAAAATTGGCTTTTTGCCAATTTGTTAATATGGGTATTAATTTTAGACTGAATTGGCACGCGCGGACGCGACCCGCCTGCCCCCCCCCCGAAGCGCGTCCTGCCCTCACACTCGCAGGTGCAGGATGCCGTCACATGGCGCGCTGGTCTTGCCGCCGCCGCTGCCGCCAGCGAGGCATTGCGCCGCCGCTCCTCATGGTGCTTAACCCGCGCCGCCTTCGGCGTCACGGCGCAGAAATCGTCGGGACGGCGCAATACCACGCTGGCGGGGAAAGACGGGCTCCGAGCTAAAACCCCAAATCAGGGCCCGACTCCCTGCTGACTTTGCCGGTATCGATATACCTGTTCGTTTAGACAGACTATGATGCCAAGCCTACGTCAGCGTTTGTTTTTTTGAATTGAGGCAGCCAGGTTATTTGGTGGGCTGTCATGTTTTTCAGCTAATTTGCCGGATGTTACAAAGTTAGGCATCAGAACACTGCCGCGCGGTCCTACGAAAGGTTGAAATTCATGGCTAGATGCACAGCCCCGGTAAATGGCCATCGCTCTTCAAGCGCCGCAGCCAACTGCCCTGCCTGTAGTAGTCGCTACGGGGGCTACCGCAGCAGCTATGGCTACGGTAGTAGCTATAGCCCCCCTTACTCGTCCGGCGGCAGCAGTAATAGTGGCGGCGGAAGGTCAAGCAGCAGCGGCAACTCGAGGCCACGCTGGTCTCGCGTCGGTTCCACCGTTTCCTACACACCGGCTCAGGTGGCGTCACTCACGCCAGTTCGCGAGGCTGTTGAAGTTCAAGCGGTGGCTAAGCCAGATAGTCGCGACTGCTTCTTATGTCATGCCTGGGATGACCGGCAAGGCGCAGCAAGACAACTGCACGACCTCTTGGAGGCGGCTGGCGTCAAAGTCTGGTTCAGCGAAAAGGATCTTGGCCTTGGCGTGCCGATGATGCGGGCGATCGACAAGGGCTTGGCGGCATCTAAGATTGGGCTCGTTCTGGTAACCCCTGCATTGCTCGCACGTCTACCGAAGGAGGGCGTGGCCGACAAGGAACTATCGACACTTCTGCAAAGTAATCGGCTGGTGCCCATCGTGCACGGTACAACATACGCGGCGCTCCGCGACGTTAGCCCCATGCTCGCTTCGCGAAGCGGTTTGGACACCTCGGATGACTCTATGACAGTAGTCGCCACCAAGATCTCCGAGCTGGTAGCCATCTGGAGTTGAAAGCGTCAAATGGCAAGCGCCGCGAACTGATACCCAACCTTTCGCCGCACCCGACTTACAACGGCTGGCTTTGCCAGCCTCGGCGAGCGGATGAGCTCAAACGTTGAACCGTAGCCTGAACCCCCGTAGCGCGGCTGGAGCGAATGTGGCGCAGCCTCGAAGCGCGGAGGCTTCAGGGTCTGGGGGCTGCGCAGCAGACCGACAGAGCCGCGCACTGTTTGAGCCGCAGGCGAGTTTGCGCGGCGGCCCTGAAACCGAGCACTGCAGATGGTCG
>JANNEZ010000079.1:0-6207 GCA_031379255.1 Rhodoferax sp.
AGCAGAACGGGCGAACGAGGCTAAAGACGGCGTGATGATGAACACCCCGCACATCGAAGTCACCGAATCCGGTGAGAAGATGCCGACCGATTTGTTGATTGACATTTCGCCCTTGGCGCTGCGCATGAGCAGCCCCTTCAACGCGGGTTACTGGCTGGCTGCGGCGTAGGTTTAGCACCCCCACGCTCCACCGCTGCGCGGGTCGCTGCCCCCCGAGGGGGCGCTTTTTTGCTTGGGGCGGCCCGGCGCAAAAACTGGCCTCCACGCTGCGCCGCTGTGCCGAGATCCAAAAAAGCCCGCTTTGTGCGGGCTTTTTCATTCCGGCTTCATTCGGGTTGGATGCCGGCGGCTTTGATCTTGTCGCGCCAGCTGGTGAGTTGCTGGCCCATGTAGGCCTGCAATTCGGCGGCGTTGCCGGGCGACACGTCGGTGCCCAATGCGGTCAGTCGCTCGGTGATTTCCTTGCGCGCCACGATGCGCGTGATGGACGCGCTGAGTTTGCCGACCACCTCAGCCGGCATGCCGGCCGGGCCAACGATGCCGACCCACGCGGCCAGGTCAAAGCCGGGCAGATTCGCGCTGGATGCCAGCGGCGGAATGTCAGGCGCCAGCGAACTGCGTGATTCAGTGGTCACCGCCAAAGCGCGGATGCGCCCGCCTTTGAGCAAGGCTTGGCTTGAGGCGAAATCGACAAACAAAAAGCTCACTTCACCACCGATCAATGCCGTCAGCGCTTGCGGGGTGCTTTTGTAGGGCACGGCGGTTGCGCCCAGACCGACCAGGTTGTTGAAGGCGGCGCCGGCGATTTGACCGGTGCTGTTGCCATAGGCGAAGTTGGCCTTGCCGGGGTTGGCGCGGGCGCTGGCGACCAGTTCGGCCACTGTCTTGGCTGGGTTCTCGGCCGCCACCGCCAGGATGAAGGTGGCGTTGCAGATGCGGGCGATGGGCGTGAAGTCCTTGATCGGGTCGTAGGGCAGCTTTTTAAAGAGGTGCGGGTTGGCGGAGTTGACGGTGTTGGTGGTCAGCATCAGGGTGTAACCGTCGGGCGCCGATTTGGTGAGAAATTCGGCGGCAATGAAACCCGAAGCACCAGGTTTGTTGTCAACCACAAAGGTCTGGCCGTATTCGCCTTGCAATTCCTGGGCGAGCAGCCGGGCGATGATGTCGCTGGCGCTTCCGGCAGCAAACGCCGTGATGATTTTCACCGGTTTGGCGGGCCAGGCCTGCGCCTGTGCCAGGCCGCCGACCGCCATCAGCAGGCCCATCAGAATGGCGCGAAGGCAAGGGCGGCTGGTAGGGTGCTTGGATATGCAGGGCTCCGTGGGATAAGTGACCCTACTTTATAGAAACTCGCCCCGGTCGGCCCGCGCCGTGGCCGCCTGCCCTATTTTCAGGCAGGTTGGCCGGGTGGCGGGAAGTGCCGGGCCAGCGCGATGTACTCCTCCACCGGTACTTCTTCGGCCCGGCGCGTCAGGTTGAAGTTGCCGGCGAAATTTTTTTCATCGAGCCACTTGCCCAAGCTGTGGCGCAGCAGTTTGCGCCGCAGGCTGAAGGCCACACGCACGATCTCGCTCAGCCGGCGCTCATCCAGCGCCGCGGCGTCCTCGCGCGGCGCCATGCGCACCACCGCGCTGTCTACCCGCGGCGGCGGCTCGAAACTCTCTGGCGGCACAAACAGGACATTCTCCATCGCATAACGCCATTGCAGCATCACGGAGAGGCGCCCGTAGGCGGCGGTGGCAGGCGCGGCAACCATTCGGTCGACGACTTCTTTTTGCAACATGAAGTGCTGGTCTTCGATCAATCCGACAAAAGCCAACAGGTGAAAGAGGATCGGGCTGGAGATGTTGTAAGGCAGGTTGCCCACCATCCTTATTTTTTCGTGTTTTATTAAATTTATATTAATATTTGATGAAATATGCTCTGTTTTTAAGTCTTTTTTTATAGCTAATTGATCAAATTTTATGTGACTTAAATCAACTTTTAATACATCCGATTCTATTACAGAAAGATTTTTATGGTTCCGCAAAGAGGCTGCCAGATCGCGGTCCAGTTCGATAACGGTCAAGTGACCCAGCCGTTCGACCAGCGGTTGCGTCAGCGCTGCCAGGCCAGGGCCGATTTCCACCATGCGTTGTCCGGGCTTCGGGTCAATCGCCTGCACGATCGCGTCGATGATGCCGGCGTCGGTCAAGAAGTGTTGCCCAAACCGCTTTTTCGGGGTGTGTTTCAAGACAGGTTCAAACCGGGCTTACCCCGCCGGGCGCGCCGATCGCCACTTGAATCGGGCGCCGCCGCGCGCAAAGGCAGGGGTCACAGTTGAACCGGTTCGCGGAATTCGACAAAGGCTCGCCCGCGCACTTCCTGCACCCACACCAGGTACGCCTCTTCGAGCTTTTTGTCGCGCAACTGGTTGCGAACGACCTCCTGCTGCTCGGCCCGGGTCAGGGCTGTGGTGCGACGCTCCTGCAACTGGATCAAGTGAACGCCAAAACGCGACGCCAGCGGATCGCTGATCTGGCCCGGCTGCAAGGCGTTCATCACCTGCTCAAATTCAGGCACAAACTGGCCAGGGTTGGCCCATCCCAGGTCGCCGCCCTGAGGCGCGCTGGCGTCTTGCGAATTGACGCGGGCCAGCGCAGCGAAGTCTTCCTGGCCGTTGAGCACGCGGCGTTTGAACTCGGCGAGTTTGTCGCGCGCCTGCGCTTCATTCAACTGGGCCGAGGGCCGCAGCAAGATGTGGCGCGCCCGGTGCTGGAGGACGCTCATGCCAGGCGCGCCCTTTTCAACCACCTTGAGCACATGAAAACCTGCGCCGGAACGCACCACACCCGAGATTTCGCCAGCGGCCAGCGCTTGCGTGGCCTCCAGGAAAAGCGGCGGCACCCGGTCTGCCGGGCGCAGCCCCAACTGGCCGCCATTGGCCCGGTCGGGCGCGTCCGAGAGCTCGCGCGCCAGGGTGGCAAAGTCTTCGTTGGCGCGCGCGCGTTGCAAGGCGGCCTGCGCCTTGGCCTGCAACGGGGCAATCTGCTCGGGCGTGGCGTTTTCCGGCACTGCCACGAGAATCTGGGCGATATTGATCTGTACGGCGCCGGCTTGCGGGTTGGCGGCCTGCTCGCGCATGAACTGCTCGACTTCGAGGTCTGACACGCGCACACGGGCGTCCACTTCACGCTCGCGCAGCCGCATCAAGGCCAGCTGGTCGCGCAGGGATTCGCGGTAGGGCGCTATGCCGATGCCATCTTGCGCCAGTCGTTTGCGCAGCTCGGGCACGTCGATCTTGTTTTGTTGCGCGACACTCAGTTCGGCCTGGTCGACCGCCAGGTTGTCGATGCGGATGCCGGATTCGCGGGCCATCTGCAACTGCGCCTTCTCGGAGATCAGCCGTTCCAGCACAGCGCGGCCCAGCGCGGCCTGGCTCGGCTCGGGGCGTCGCGCCTGCGCAAGTTGTTGCGCCAGACGCAGCGCCTGGGCGCGCACTTCGTTGTTGGTGATCGGTTCGCTGTTGACCACCGCAACGATGAAGTCGGCGGCGCGTTGCAACTGGGCCGTGGCAGCGCCTGGCGGCACCGGCGACGTGATGGCACGCGGTGGCGAAGGCTGCAGGCCCTGGGCGAGCGCAGTTGCGCCACACGTGGCGGCGAAGGCCGCCCAAGCGGCCAGAATCAGGCGGCCTCGGGCTTTCGGGAAGGTCGTATCCATCGGCGTGATCAATCGTATTGGCTGAATCGGCTGGGCGAAATGATTTGCTCGCGCAGGTATTGGTAACGGGGTATATTGTCCTTGAGAGTCTTCAGCGGATTCGCTCCGACGCGGGTAAAGCCGACAAATTCAAGCTGGAACATGATGCGCTGGTTGGCGCTGCCCGCACTGGTCTGCAATTGCTCCAGTACGATGCGGCCCAGCCAGCATCCGGCATCGTACTCAAAACCGACCACGGCGTCGACCAATTTGCGGTCCTGCAGGCTGTAATTGAGGCGGCCCACGCTGTACCAGCGTCCCTCGCCTTGGCCCTGCCCCGCGCCCAAGTTTTGGCCCTTGTCGCCCCACAGGTCGTTCAAGGGCCATTGCCAGCCCACGTCCAGCTGTTCGCTGGCGCCGCGCTGGAACCGATAGGCGGCGCTCACCACACGGTAGTCGCCGGGGCTGTAGCGGGCGCCGATCGTGGCGCGTGTCGATTGCTCGGTCTTCGGGTTGAACTGGAAGGTGGAGTCGAGCGACCAGCGGGCGTTCCAGTTCACGCTGGCGCCCAGCAGGATGTCGCTCAAGCCCGCCACCTCCGGCACGCCGCCCGGAAGGGTGATGTTCTGGTCATTGAAGCGCAAGCGCTGCGCGATGCCGAAGCGCGCGTTTTCAGCGCCGGTTTGCGGGTCCAGCAGGCGCGAGGTGAGGCCCAGCGTCAGCAGGTTGTTGTCGGAAATGCGGTCGTTGCCGACAAAGGCGTTTTCGGTGTAAATGGTGGCGAAATTGAAGTCGTTGGCGCCGGAATCGTAGTTGGGCAGCTGGTTTTGGTCCCGAAAGGGTGTTGCCACATAGAACAGGCGTGGCTCAAGCGTTTGCAGGAAGGTTCGCCCGAAATAACTGGCGTCGCGCTCAAAAAACAGGCCACTGTCCAGGCTGAAGGTGGGCACAGCGCGGGTATGGGTGCGCTGGCCGCCCGCCAGCGGCGCGTCAAACTCGTAGGCGCTCGCATGCAACTGCAGTTTGGGTGTGATGAACCCCTGGGCGACCGACCAGGTGCGGCTGATCTGGCCCAGCGCAAAATTGCGCCGGGCATTGGGTTGCAGGGTCAGGCTGCTGTCAGCCTGGAACTGCGTGTGGTCGCCATCGATTGAAAAATCAAACCCGCTGACGTTGGCGCGCGCATAACGCGCCGTGAGTTGCGGCAGGCGGTCGTAGGGTGGCACGATGGGCGAGGTCACGTGTTGAAGCGTTTGCCATTTGAGCGCGCGGGCGCTGGCAGAAAAATTGCCGCGGCTCCAGGACAGGTTGCCGTCCGCAGCCAACAGGCGCTGGGTCAGGGACGTGCCCTCGCGGGTGAAATCACGCCAGTAGTTGTCGTCGCTCACGCGGGCGTAATTGAGGCTTGCCGCAACGCCGCCAATGGCTGCGATACCGGTATTGATCTGGCCCTGGTAGGTGCCCGCGAGGCTCCAGCGGTCGGCGCCGCGCAGCGCATCGGAGGGCATGTAGTTGGCATTGGCCGTGCCCGAGTAGTTGTTTTCAAGAAATCGGAATTCCGCGCCCAGATCCAGCCCGCGCTTGCTCATCAGGGTGGGCGCCAGTTTCGCGTCGCGGTTGGGCGCGATGTTCCAGTAATAGGGCAGCACCAGTTCGACGCCGTTGACGCTGTCAATACCCACGGTGGGTGGCAGTACCCCCGATTTGCGCTTGCTGCTGAGGGGAAAACTCAGGTAGGGCACCGGCAGGATCGGGAACCCCTTGAAACTCAGCAGGGCGCCCTGGGCCACGCCTTCGTCTTCCTCGTTGTCAATACTGATCGAGGCGGCGCGAAGGATCCAGTCGGGCATCCAGGAAGGGCCAGGCAGGCGCCGGCAGGTGGTGTAGGTGGCGTTGGTGATGACGGCCCGGTTTTCGTCGAGAAAGTCAACCCGATCGGCTTGGCCGTGGGCCTGGTTGAGCAAAAACTGGTAACGCGGCGCAATGAAAAAGCCTTCAGACGCATCGACCTTGAGCTCCAGGTGCGGCCCCTCGTAGATGTTTCCCGCCCGGTTGATGCGGACGTTGCCGCGCGCTTTGGCGAGGTCATCCGGCGGGTAATACTCCAGCCGGTCCGCGCGGATGACCATGTCACCCCGCCGCAATTCGGCGTCGCCTTCGAGCAATGAATCCAGATCTGTCCGGCCGCTGGCGCGTTCGCCGCGCAGAAATGTCGGCAGGCTGTTCCGGGTTGACTGGGGGATCGCTTCCTGCAATCGCGGGCTGGCCTGGAGCACCAGCGGCGCCTGAGGCGCAAGAGGAGGCAATTGCGCAAGGGGTGCTCGTACCTGTGCCTGCGATAGGGTGGCACACAGCAGTGCCGCCAGCAACAGCCGGCGCTTGTTCAGACCCAGACCGGGGTGTCGCATCAAGAGGGTGTCAAACAGGAACAAGGCGGAAAGTCCCGGGGAAGCGCGGGAAACGGGGGAAACACGGGACAAGGGGGCGTTCGGAAAGCATGGGCTTTGTAGAATGGATTATCCATGA
>JANNEZ010000121.1:0-1759 GCA_031379255.1 Rhodoferax sp.
CAGGTCGCGTTTGCTTGACGGCAAAGCGGTGATGTCCCGGCCATCCAGGCGCAGCGAGCCGCCGTTCACCGATTCAAGCCCGGCAATCAGCCGCAACAGCGTCGACTTCCCACAACCGGAGGGGCCCACGAAGACGACAAACTCGCCCTTCTGGATGTCCAGGTCAATGCCCTTGATGACGTTCACCGAACCGAAGTTTTTCTCAACGTTTTTAAGTTGAAGGAATGCCATGTCCATGCTCCTGGGCGCTGCGGTCTATTTCACCGCGCCAAACGTCAAACCCTGCACCAGCTGCTTCTGGCTGAACCAGCCAAACACCACGATCGGCCCGATCGCCAGAAACGAAGCCGCAGACAACTTGGCCCAAAACAAACCTTCGGGGCTTGAATAGGACGCGATCAATGCGGCCAGGGTTCCGGCTTTCGCGGCGCTCAGGTTGAGCGACCAGAACGCCTCGTTCCAGCTCAGCACCAGGCACAACAAGCCACACGAGGCCAGGCCGCCCATCGCCAGCGGCAACAACACGCGGTGGAACTCCTGCCACAGCGTGGCGCCGTCCATGCGGGCGGCTTCCAGGATTTCATGGGGAATGTCCTTGAAGTGCGAATACAGCATCCACACCATGATGGGCAGGTTCGACAGGGTAAAAACAATGATCAATGCGAGCTGGGTATCGAGCAGCTCGGCCTTCTGCGCCAACACGTAAATGGGCACCAGCGCGCCAACCGCCGGCATCATCTTGGTGGACAACATCCACAGCAGAATGTCGCGCGTTCTTTTGGTGCGGAAAAACGCCATGGAATAAGCCGCCGGCGCGGCGATGGCCAGGCCCAGAAGCGTCGAGACCACACTCGTCACGAGCGAATTTTTGGCGTACAGCAGGTAGTCGCTGCGCGCCTCGACCTCGACAAAATTTTCCAAAGTCGGGGTCCAGACAAACAGCGGCGGCACTTCAATCGCCTGCAACTCGGTCTTGAACGCGGTGAGGATCAACCAGCCCAAGGGGAAAAACAGCATCAGCGTGACCAACCAGGCCACTAACGTGCGTAAGACAAGCGTGGGGGCCATATCCCTAGTCGAGGTTCTTGCCTACCATGCGAATGAGGAAGATCGATGCGATATTCGCCAGCACCACGGCGAAGAGCGCGCCGGCGGACGCAACCCCCGCATCAAAATTCAGCAGCGCCTGTTTGAAGATGAGAAACGCGACATTCGTGCTGGCGTCGCCCGGCCCGCCGCTGGTGGTGGTGAAGATTTCAGCAAACACCGAGAGCAGGAAAATCATCTCGATCATCACCACCACGGCGATCGAGCGGCCCAGATGCGGCAGCACCAGGTAACGCAGTTGCTGCAAATACGTGGCGCCATCCATGCGCGCGGCTTCCAGTTGTTCGCGGCTCATGGACTGCAGCGCGGTGATGAAAATCAGCGTGGCGAAGGGCAACCATTGCCAGGCCACCATCACGATCACGCTGGAGAGCGGAAAGTCGGTGAGCCAATCAACCGGCTCTGCGCCAAAAAACATCCAGATCTGCGACAACACGCCATAGATCGGGTTCATCATCATGTGTTTCCACATCAGCGCATTGACCGTGGGCATGACGAAGAAGGGGGAAATCAACAAGACGCGGACGATGCCGCGCCCGGGGAAAGGTTCGTCGATGAGCAGCGCCAGCGCCACGCCACCGATGACCGTGATGACGATCACCCAACCCAGCAGCAGCAAGGTGTTGACCACTGCCGTTGCAAACGACGGTTC
>JANNEZ010000123.1:0-4511 GCA_031379255.1 Rhodoferax sp.
GAGCCGCATCGGCAACGGCTCGCAGGTGCGGTTTCGGGTGCAGTTGAACCAGGAGGTGATGCCGCGCCTGCGCGTGCACGACATTTACGCCAACGCGCTGCGGCAACACCGGGGCGGCAAGGACGCCGCCAGTTACGCCGCTTTGCAGCAGCGCCTGCAGGAGGCGCGCTGGTTCATCAAGAACGTGCAGCAGCGGTTTGACACCATCCTGCGCGTCAGCAACGCCATCGTGGAGCGGCAGAAAAACTTCTTCCTGCACGGCGCGCTGGCGATGCGCCCGCTGGTGCTGCGCGAGATCGCCGACGAGCTTGGCTTGCACGAATCAACCATCAGCCGTGTCACGACCGCGAAATTCATGGCGACACCCTACGGCACCTTTGAGTTGAAGTATTTCTTTGGCTCCAGCCTGGTCACCGAAGCCGGTGGCAATGCTTCCAGCACGGCGGTGCGCGCGCTGATCGCCCAGTTTGTTGAAGCCGAGTCACGCAAAAAACCACTCAGCGACAGCCAGCTCTCGCTGATGCTCAAGGAGCAGGGCATTGAATGCGCCCGGCGAACCGTGGCCAAGTACCGTGAAGCGTTGAAGATTGCGCCGACGAATTTGCGCAAGGCCTTGCAATAGATTCACCCCATCGCGCCTCATCAACCACCGCGTGGCGACAGCGCAATGTGCTGCGGTTTTGGATTGGACGCACGCGGGAACGAAAAATGCCTCATGCTGAAGCATGTTGGCATTTTTTGAGCAACAGCACGGCCGCTCCACGCGCGGTCCACTCCAAAGCCCGGTCACATTGCGCTATCACCACGCTCTGCGGGAGTGGTTGGCAGCCGGGAATACAACGTAAATGTGGCCCGCCCTATTTGCCTGACCAAATTGGCCGGTGCCGGATGTTTGCAGGTGGCTACTGCCAATGGGGCAATTTAACGTTGGCGCTGCCCGGCACGCAACACTTGCCGCGGAGCGGCGGCCTGATGTTGCGTGTACGTGCCGAGCAACCAGTTATATGGCTTACTAGACCAGGAGAGATTGCAAGCTTGACCCTCAATCACCGTCACCGCCTTCACCCGAGTGATTGGATTGCCAAGCGGTAGACCTGCCCCCGGAAAGCTGCCCGCCATGTCCATCAATGTCCCCTGGTGTCCCTCTACCCGCCGAGCGTCCATCCGCGCCACCGCTTTCGACCGCGCTACCTCGAGCGGAGTACAGCAACAGCGCAGCTACAACAATTGCCGTAACTGAAACTGCCGCAACCCAAGTAGCGTACATCCATCCCACAGGCTGCAAAACGACGCCAACAAGAAGCAGCAAGAGTGCAAGAATTGTTCGTGCGTTCATGCCATATAACGAGGCTGTAAAAAACCCCGATTCCCAACAGACCCGGCGCTTGCGCTTGCAGCTCTGTGGATCTCGGTCGCGGTTTTCGTCCTCATGGGCGAAGTGTGCCGCATTTTTGCGCCATTGCACGGTCTTTGGCGACGTATGTCCCTCATTGCGCATACCCCGCTTTTGCAAGCTTCTCGATGTTGTGCACCATGCAATACAAGTTCCACTGGGTGTTGACCTTCTCACGCCCGCGCAGGTTCAACCGTGTGAGTCGCTTGTTGTGCCGGATGTTGGCAAACACCGGCTCCACTGTGCCAATACGCTGGCTGTAAAGCTGTCTGCCCAGGGTTGAATCAATGGCCTGGCGCATGCGCTCGCTCGGCTGGGCAGGGTCTTGGGCTTTGGGCTCGAACCGGGTAACTTGCCGGCCCCGTCCGTCCTTGGGTTTGAGCGGGCCTTTGAGACATTGCCTGCTGAGTTGACAGGCATCACAGTCCAGCGCTTTGGCGGTGTAGGTCTGGTAGTGCAAACCACTGGCCGTGGTGTGGATGCTGCCTGGGCTTTTCATCAAGTTCCCCGCCGGACAGGTGGCGGTGTTGTCAGCGTTGAAGGCGAAGTCTTTGGGTTGGAAGCGCTTGACTTCTTTGGGCTGCCCGGTGGTTGTCTTCCCGGACAGCGGGTCTGGATTGGCTTTGTATCTGGCTTGATCGGCAAAGCGCTCGTCGCGGCTGCGCATCTGGTTGTCGGCTATCAGCGCCGGGATGTCATGGTCTTTGAGATGCTGGACATTGGCATCACTGTGGTAGCCCGCGTCAGCGGTGACCAATGTGCGCTCGTTTGCATAAGCTTGAGCCTGTGCAATCATGGGCAAGAGCATGGCTTGCTCGGAGCCTGAACCGATGACGTCAGCGGCCACTATGACTTGGTGGGCGCTGTCCACAGCAGCCTGCGCGGCATAACCCTGGATGACGCCTTTGTTGGTGGCCATCTTTGCGCTCTGGGGATCGGTGAGGTTGGTTTTGAGTTCCTGGCCTTTGCGGTTCAATCTTTGGGGTGTGCAGGCCAGAAACTCCCGTGTGCGTGCTGCTTCTTGACGTAGAGCGTCTATGCGGGCTTGGCGTTTGGGCTGCAGCGCTTCGTCAGCGCCTTGTTTGTCCTGGGCTTGGTGCAGGGCCAGTATCTTGTCGGCCGCCTGCTCCAGCCGGTCCGCCCTGTGGCGCAGTTCGGCATGGGTGCCGCTGCGCTCTTTGCTGGCGTTGGAGGGGAGCTTGACGCCATCGATGGCGAACATGTCCCGGCCAATGAGGCCTTGGGCATCGCAGGTCATCAGCACTTGGCTGAACAGGGGCTTGACCTGGTCGCTCAGATGGGCCACGAACCTGGCGATGTGGCTATGGCTGGGCTGGCTGTCGCCGCTGATGGCGATGAACTGGACGTTCCGTTGGCAGGTCTGCTCAATCGCCCGGCTGGAGATCAGGCCTTGGCTGTATGCCAGCAAGACAATCTTGAGCATGACTCGCGGGTCGTAGGCGCTGGCTCCCACTTCATCGTTGTTGAACTGGGTGTCCAGGGGCTTGAAGTCCAGTTCGTGATCAACCAGGTAGTTCAGCGCGAAGGCAAAGCTGCCGGGAACGATTTGTTCCGACAGCACCACAGGCAGCAGCAGGCTGTGATTCTCTTGGGGTTTGTAGCGGGCCATGAATCAACCAAAATGTTGGAACATCCGCTCAACGCTTTTGTCCTTAAACGCGTGGACTGCGCACACGGTCAAAAAGAGGTTTTTTTACAGCCTCAACGTCGAAATTCACCGACGCAACGCGTCTGGTGGAATGACCAGTTAAACCGGTGCAGAAATGCGAACACTTACGACCAATTCAAATTGAGCTTGCGATGTGTGGTCGCGCAATCTCGCAAATACAGATTGATGAGGCTTTGATAGGGAATGCCAGCGTCTTGCGATATCGACTTGAAATAGTCTATTGATTCCTCATCAAGACGAATCGTAATTTGCTTCTTCAGTTGTGCTGCGTACGGATTTTTTCTCGCATTAGTGAAATCGTATTCTTTGCGCATATGACACCTTTCAAGGGTAAGACTTCGATTCGTGAGCGCTAGCCTTGCGAGCCGAGATGATTCGTATGACGCTACCGTCACCGCGATAACAGTGACAAACCAGAAGCAATCGCAACGCCCCACTCAAACCAAGTAGAACAAAACGATCTTCATCAATAGAGTGATCTGGGTCGTCAATCAATTTGGCCCGTTCGTCGACGAAAACCGATTTCGCCTCCTCAAAACTGACCCTGTGCTTCTTTGCGTTTGCCGCAGATTTGCGCTCGTCCCATTCAAAGCTCAAATTGCTCATGGGGAAATGATAACTACAATGTAGTTGCAGATCAAGTCGATTTTCGTGTCAGATCGAAAGACAAGGTTTAACGCCGGCCATCAGGGGCGGCCGCAACGGCGACTGACTCGAGCACGAGCGGCGTGGCCGTCCCCTGCATGGCCTTGTTCGCGCGCGCATTCTGAAAATACGGGCGCGTACGGCTGGGACAGCTCACACTCAACCCCTCGCTGGAAATCTCGAATAAGTCTCTGTCGTCGCAAGAATAATGTGATCCGCCACGCCATTCTCGCGATGTACATTGGCCTCGGCATACGCGTGCGATGTCACCATGTCGAGAAACGCTCGCCGCGACGGATACCACACTAGGACGACGTGATCCCAATAGGTCGCGTCAGGATCGCCGAAAGCGGCGCCTTCGGCCCTACCGGACCAAAGCACCATGCCGCCGACGCCGCGTAACAGCGGCGGAACGACAGCGCGGCTATATCGTTCGTACGCGTCCTGGCCCGAACCATTCCCGTCGTCCGAATGCAGCTTGAATTTCACGAGATTGACCATCACCACGGACCCGGCATCGGGAAGGCTCCGCAGCAAGTCCGAATTGAGTTCCTTAGGTGCGCCTGGCATGTGTCTCCTTCCTCACTCCGTGTGATCGTACGTTGGGAAGTCCCGAACCCATGGTAACTCGCAGCCACGAAGCTCACCTCGCGGGCTAACGAATAGCGTTTATCCGCCGCCCTGTGATGCCATCGGCAGGCAGCGACGTCAAACGCGGCGGATAAACCTTGTTGGACTGAAGCGCCGCCCGCGATTCGGGCGGTCTGGCGCTACAGGGGTTTG
>JANNEZ010000134.1:0-1500 GCA_031379255.1 Rhodoferax sp.
GACGCGCCAGCTGATGGCCTTCGCGCCGCGCCGCGCGCGGGCAGCCCGGGCCGCCACTTTGTCGGCGGCCAGTCCACTCGACCGGAAACTCGTCAAGGCCGGCGCTGCCGCCATCGAGACGTTGCGCGGGATGCCCACTCCGCAGCCTCTCCTTGGCGACGCCGTCGAGCGCTGGCTACCTGTGCGGCTCGTTGGCGTGTTGCACGCGGCGGGCATCCGCACGCTGGCCGACCTGACCCTGCGCGTGCCCAGGCGTCGGCGGTGGTGGGCAGGCATCGCGGGGCTCGGGCCGGCGGGCGCCCGTCACATCGAGGCATTCTTTGCCAAGCATCCGGCGCTCACCGAACGCGCTCGCGCGCTGGTCACCGTGAACCAGGCGCAGGAACTGGTCCCCTGGGAGCGACTGGTCATCCCCGTAGACGTCGATGGCTCCCGGGGTACCTTCCGAGCGCCGCGGGCCAGCTGTGTGCTCGACGCCAGCAACGACTACGCGGCCGTGAACGCCTGGCTGTCGCTGCACGAGTCGGCGGCGACCCAACGGGCCTACCGCAAGGAGGCCGAACGGTTGATCCTGTGGGCAATCGTCGAGCGCGGGCGGGCTCTGTCGTCACTGACCACCGAGGACGCCATTGCCTACCGCGCCTTCCTGCGTCATCCGAGCCCTCGCGCGCGCTGGGTCGGCCCACCGCAGCCGCGGTCGTCGCCTGCGTGGCGCCCCTTCGCTGGCGACCTGTCGGCGCGCTCGGCAGCCTATGCGCTGTCGGTACTCAACGCCCTGTACCGATGGCTCATCGAGCAGCGCTACGTTCTGGCCAACCCGTTCGCCGGCGTCAAGGTGCGAGGCGGGCGGCCGGCGCAACTCGACACGTCTCACGCCTTCACCGAGCACGAGTGGAATCTCGTCCGGGTCGTCGCCGACGGCTTGGAGTGGTCCTACGGCTGGAGCGAGCCGGCCGCGCAGCGGCTGCGCTTCATGCTGGACTTCGCCTACGCCACGGGCCTGCGAATCAGCGAGCTCGTGGGCGCGCGACTGGGCGCGATCGACTCGGACGCGCACGGCGACACGTGGATCCGGGTCGTCGGCAAGGGCCACAAGGCCGGCAAGGTCGTGTTGCCGCCGCTGGCCCGTGCCGCCCTCGATCGCTACCTTGTTCAACGGGGGCTGCCCGTGACGCCTTCGAAGTGGCGCCCGTCCACTTCGCTGATTGGCAGTCTTGGCGAGGATGGAAGTGGGATCTCCTCGTGGCGGCTGTGGCGAGTGATGAAGCGGTTCTTCGGCACGGCGGCTGAAGTCGTGGAGGAAGGCTCCCCGGCCCTCGCCGAGAAGTTGCGGCGGGCCACGCCGCACTGGACGAGACACACGCATGCCACGCACCTCCTCGAAGGCGGCGCCGAACTGACCACGGTGCGCGACAACCTGCGGCACGCCTCGCTCGCCACGACCTCGATGTACCTGCACACCGACGATGCGCGGCGGGCCAAGCAAGTTGCCGATCGGTT
>JANNEZ010000190.1:0-1896 GCA_031379255.1 Rhodoferax sp.
ATTGTCGCGCTGGCCCTCGCCGCCACATCCGGCATCGCCACCGCCCAAGACAAAAAACCCCTCGTCGAGTTGCGCTACAGCTCGGGCGCGCCGCCGTCAGGCAACCCGTGGGTGACGCAGATCAACCGCTTTGCCAAAGACGTGGAGGAAGAAAGCAAGGGCGAAATCAAGATCCAGCCATTCCTGGCGTCGCAATTGGGCAGCGAGCAAGACACCGTGCAGCAGGTCGCCCGCGGCCGCATTGACATGGGCGGTTATTCAGGCGGCTCGGTTTCGCTGATCGTGCCCGAGATTGGCCTTTTGCTGATGCCCTCGTATTTCAAGTCCGCCGCTGAATTTGACTGCGTTTTGGACGACCATTTGTATGCCACTGTGAAGGATTTGTTCGCCAAAAAAGGCATTCAGTTCCTGGGCTTTACCGAAGTCGGCAACATCGACCTGTGGGGCAAAAAAGCTTACCTCTTGCCCAAAGACCTGAATGGCGCCAAGGCTGCCAGTTATGCCAACAAGACCCAGCAGTTATTCTTCACCTCGCAAGGCGCCAACCCCAACCCGCTGGGCCTGCCCGAGTGGATTCCGGCCTTTCAAACCGGTTTGGCCGAGGTTGTTTTCACCACCATCACCTACTCACTGCCGTCCGGGCTCACCAAAGTCGCCCCAGTCGCCACCCGCGGTTTTTATGATTCACCCGGCTTCACCTTGATGAACAAAGGCGTCTTTGACAAACTCAGCAAGGAGCATCAGGATGCATTGGCGCGGGCTTCGGCGCGCCATCCGTCTGCCAAGTACCGCGCTGAAGTCCGCGGCTTCGAAGGTGTGTTGTTTGGCATGCATGAAAAGGCGGGTGGCCAGGCCGTCACGCTGACACCCGAGCAGCGCACAGCCTGGCGCAAGGCCATGGATCCGGTGTATCCGCAAATCATCAAGGAAACCGGCGGTGATGCCTCCGCATTCTTTGCCAAAATGGAAGCTGGCATCAAAGCCTGCGCCAAATAAGCGCGGCTTCCATGTCGCACCCTGACGCGCCGCTGGCTGCTCCAGCATTCGCGCGGCGCTTCGCTGACGGCTGGCATCGGGCCGAATGCCTGATTGCCGTCGCCGCCTTTGGCCTGATCGCCACATTGCTGATTCTTGACGTGGCCGGGCGCGAAGTGCTCGGCCCCATTTACAAGCTGCTCGACATCAAGGGCACAACCGGCGTTTACGGCGCACAGAAGCTGTCTGTCTATTCGCTGGTGTTGGCCAGCTTTTGTGGCATCGGCATTGCTACGGCTACGGGCAGCCACCTGTTGCCGCGTGTTGGCTTTGGCTGGGTACCGGCGGATTGGGGCCCGGCGGTTGACCGGCTGGCCGACCTGATCTCGGCGGTGTTCATGCTGGGCGTGGCTTATTACGGCTATGTGTTCATCAGCTCGACCATGGCGGCCGGCCTGCGCGCGCAGGCTTTCAACCTGCCGGTGTGGCCCTTCCAGTTGGCGATCCCCCTGGGGTTCCTGTCGGCGGCTGTGCGTTATTTTCTGTATGCAGCCTGGCCCGCCTTGCGCCCCCTGCCACCGGAGTTCCAGGAATGATCTACCCTTTTCTTTTGATCGGGCTGGTCCTGCTTCTGCTGCTCTTGCGCCAGCCGCTGATCGTCATCCTCTTAAGTGTGTGCGCCTTTGTGCAGTTCGCCTGGGGCAAAGGGCAACTGGACTACATCATCGAAGACATGTGGGTGGGCCTGGACAAAGAGCTCATCCTGTCGATCCCGCTGTTCATCCTGTGCGGCAATGTGATGACGCAGGGCTCCACCGCCAAACGCCTGATTGACATCATGGCGGCGGTGGCACGCCCGCTGCCGGGCGGCTTAGCGGTGGCGGCGATTTTGAGTTGCGGCATCTTCGCGGCGATTTCGGG
>JANNEZ010000207.1:0-3530 GCA_031379255.1 Rhodoferax sp.
GGGTTCTCGAAGAGCGGCGTAGCCAAATTCGCTCCCTCGGGGGGCAGCGACCCGCGAAGCGGCAGAGCGTGAGGGCGGCAATTCCCCGCAGGGCCGCCCCAAGGGGAATTAGCCCCCTCGGGGGGCAGCGACCCGCGAAGCGGCGGAGCGTGGGGGCTATTTCCGCACAAACCGCACCACCATCTCAATGATGTTGTCCCGCCTGGCGGCCAGGGCCTTGGCTGTCTGGGTGTCTTTTTTGAATATCAGCCCAAAGGTATGCTGGTTGGAGACGTTGAAAAACGTCAGCGCCGAGATGGATTTATGGATGTCCACCGGGTCCAGCTGCGCCCGGAACACCCCCTGGGCCACACCCCGGTCGTAGAGTTTTCGGATGCCATCGATGGCCGGCACATTGAGCTGCTGGATGATCTTGCTCTGCGCCAGGTATGCGCCACGCTCCATGTTTTCGCTCATCACCAGCCGGATGTAGGCTTCGTTGCCATGGTGGTGGTCGAAAGTGAATCCCACCAACTTTCGCAGGGCGTCTTCGGGCGGCAAGTCTTCCAGATGCAATTCTGCTTCGATCGTGCGCATCTCGCGGTACGACTCTTCCAGAACAGCCAGGTAAAGACCTTCCTTGCTGCCGAAGTAGTAATAGATCATGCGTTTGCTGGTTTGGGTGGCTGCCGCGATTTCGTCGATGCGGGCGCCTGACAGGCCCTTTTCGCTGAATTCCACGTGCGCCACCGCCAGGATGCCGGCCATGGTGCGCGCCGGGTCGTTGGTACGGCCGGGGGCAGACTTGCTGGCACCTGACGCCACTTTCGCAACCACTGCGCCTGCGGGCGCCTTGACCCTCAGCGCGGCGCTTTTCCGGGCGTCAACTTTGGAATGTACTAACTGGTTCATACATAAAGTATAGGCCGCAGACTTGCGCCGCCCCAACTGGGGAAAACACTGAGACTGGGCGCAGGACCGAACCTTAGATAAAGCGAACACCCAAAGACCCCAGTGGCCCGAAATCCGCCGCAATCACGTCGCCGGGCGCAATGTTGATGGGCCGGGTGAACGAGCCCGACAACACGATCTGGCCCTTTTTCAAGCCCCCGCCATGGGCCGCCAGCTTGTTGACCAGCCAGGCCATGCCGGCGGCGGGGTGGCCCATCACGGCGGCAGAGACGCCGCTTTCTTCAATGACGCCGTTTTTGGACAGCGTCGCGCCCACCCAGCGGATGTCCACATCAAAAGGGCGCACCAGGCGACCGCCGGTGACGATGGCCCCGGCGGCGGCATTGTCGGCAATGGTGTCCACAATCTGTCGCGGCACTTGGGTGCGGTAGGCGATCAGCTCCAGCGCGGGCGTGATGAATTCGGTGGCGCGCATCACGTCTGCCACCGTGCAACCGGCGCCCGCCAGGTCTTCGCCCATGATGAAGGCCAGCTCCACCTCCAGGCGCGGATTCACGTAACGCGCGGTTTCGATCTGCGCGCCGTCGGCAATCAGCATATCGTCGGTCAGATAGCCGTAATCCGGTTCAGTGAAGTTGCTGGCCATCTGCATGGCGCGTGAGGTCAGGCCGATCTTGCGGCCGACCAGGCGCGCGCCGTCCTTGATGCGGCGCTCCAGCCAGAGTTGCTGGATGGCGTAGGCGTCGGCCAGCTCGATGCCGTCGTAGCTCTGGCTCAGCTGCGGGATGATGCTGCGATCCAGGTCGGCCTGGTACAGGCTGTCGGCGGCTTGCTGGCGTGTTTTTTTGTTCAGCACGGTATCTCCTTCGAGGGGTTTTGTTGTTTGATCGGCGCGTATTTGATGGGCGCTTATTTAATTGTCGCTTTAGGCAGCCTGGATTCTCCCGGCTCCAGCTTGAACGTGAAATCCAGGCTGTACCACGGCGCATTTAAACCGGCCTTGCCCGCAGGCGCTTCGTCGTGCCGCACAAAATGCCCAGTGAGGGTCTCGGTGACGCCAAACTGCACATCAGTGGCGAGGTTTGGGTCGTCGTGCGCGTAGACCTGCGAAATCAGCGTCGTGAAGCCCGGCTTGACCACCAGGGCATGAATGTGCGCGGGCCGCATGGCGTGGCGTTTTTGCGCCTGCAACAGTGGCCCGACGACGCCATCGGTCGGAATCGGGTAACCGACCGGCTTGATACTCCAGAAATCAAAGCTCCCCTGCGCATCGGTGGTGAATTTGCCGCGCAGGTTCATGTCGGCATGGCCCTTGGCCCGGGCTTCAGGCTGGTTTTCGTACAGGCCGGTGGCGTCGCAATGCCAGATGTCCACCTCGGCGCCCGTCACCGGCCGGCCCCGCCCGTCCAGCACCCGCGCGCACACATGCAGGGGCATGCCCAGCGTCGGGCGGCGCACGATGGAGCCGCCATTGGCCGTGGCAGGTGAATGCAGGCGCCAGAAGGGCCCCAGCAGGTTGTGGGTGGAATCGGCCGCGTGGTTTTGCAGGTTCACCAGGCTGGAGACGCCCAGCGACCCCGCCATCAGCACCACTTCGTTGTGCGAATCATGGGTGAGATGCCCCATGCGGGCGATCAGCGCCGTCGCGGCGCGGAATTCGTCTTCGGTGAGCTTCACGTCCTTGACGAAACCATGCAGATGCGCCACCAGCGACACCATGATCTCGCGCAGGCGCGGCTCTGGCGTTTGCTGCATGACCGCCAACACGGCCCGGGTGAGATCGTCGGGGTTGCGGATCATGGCGTGGCCTGTGAATGAGGTCGCGTGCGGGTGAGGTCGCGTGCGGGGCTCAAACCAGCGGAATCGTGATCGCCTTGATCACGGCCGCCGTATCGGGCCGCACGCCCCGCCACCAGTCAAAAGCCTCGGCCGCCTGCTCGGCCAACATGCCCACGCCGTCGGCGATGTTCTTGACGCCCGCGTTGTGCGCCAGGCGCAGGAAGGGCGTCATGCCCTTGCCATAAGCCAGCTCATACGCCAGCGCGCAATGGCCAAACACCGAAGCAGGCACGGGCGGCAACTCGCCGCGCAGGCTGGCCGAGGTGGCGTTGAAAACGATGTCAAAGGCCTGGCCTTCCAGATCAGCATAGGTGCAGGCCTTGACTTGCCCGCCCGCGTCCGCGCCGATCGTCGCCAGTGCTTGCGCGGTGTCCAAATGCCGGTTGGCAATCACCAGGAGCGCCGGTTTTTCAGCCAAAAAGGGCAACAGCGCGCCACGCGCCGCGCCGCCAGCGCCCAGAATCAGCACGTGTTTGCCCGCCATCGGTTTTTTGAGGTTGTGCACCACGTCGCGGACCAGGCCCACGCCGTCGAAGTTTTCGGCCACGACGCGCTTGCCGTCAAATTTCATGCAGTTGACGGCGCCCGCCAGCTTGGCCCGCTCGGAATGTTCGTTCGCGTAAGCAAACGCATCCAGCTTGAAGGGTGCCGTGATGTTCAGGCCGCGCCCGCCACGGGCGCGAAAGGCATCCACGTCGGCAGCGAAGCTGCCGCCTTCGATCTTGCCGTATTCAAGGTCTTGTTTCGTCGCTTCGGCAAACATGCCGTGGATCAATGGCGATTTGCTTTGCGCGATGGGG
>JANNEZ010000497.1:0-19916 GCA_031379255.1 Rhodoferax sp.
GCAAAATGCCGAGCCAGAAATTCAGCATGGCTGAGTTCACGCTGGCCTGCAAAAACGGCGTCTGGGCGGCGATGATGCCGGTGATTTTGCTCGGCGGCATCTACAGCGGTTATTTCACCGCGACGGAAGCGGCGGCGGTGGCGCTGGTCTACGCGATCTGCGTGGAGACCTTTGTGCACCACGAAATGAAGTTGAAAGACTTCTACAACGTCGTGCTGGAAGCCTCCAAACTCGGCGGCTCGCTGTTCCCGGTGTTGGCGGTGGCGCTCTCATTGAACATCATCTTGATCGAACACCGCGTGCCGGGCGCCATGGTGCAGTTCATGCAAGGGTATATCAGCAGCCCGATCATGTTCATGCTCTTGGTGAATATTCTGCTCTTGGGTGTGGGTTGCCTGATGACCACGGGCGAGGCGATCTTGATTCTGGCGCCTTTACTGGCACCGATGGCAGAAGCTTACGGCTTTGACACAGTCACCTTCGGCATCATCATGATCCTGAACCTGGAGATTGGTTACCTGACGCCGCCGGTTGGGCTGAATTTGATTGTGGCGATGTCAGCTTTCAAGCAGCCATTCGGGCTGCTGATCAAGGCGGCGGTGCCCTTTATCCTGATGATGATGGCCTGCCTGGCGCTGGTGGTGTGGCAGCCGTGGATAGCCATGTATTTGGTAAATGGGAAGTTTTGAAGCCGCCTCAAAAGCCGGGTTTAAACCGGTTTGGCACCTCCAGCACGTTGCCAAAAGAGGATGCCATCGGCGGCATTTTCATGACTTGACTCACCATGTCGCGGATGTTTCTGGCTTCGGTTTTCTGCCGCAGGTTGCGGATGTGCGTTCTGATGGTTGAGTCGGCGAGTTTGTTTCGCGTGGAAATTTCTCCCGGACTGAATCCTTCGCACAGACGTTGAAGGACGTTGCTTTCCGAGTAGGTCAGTTCATGCGCCTTGGCGTAAAACTGCAGTGCCAGCGGGTCAAACGCGTGGCGGCGGCCCAGCACCACCATCGCCCTGATCGAAGTCGCATGCTCATCGGCAACACCAACCAGGGGCACCAACGCAATGGTGATGCCATGATCGCCGGCGTCTTGCAGCGCCATCATGGACCTTTTGCCGCTGCCGCACGCCTTAAGCGCCTTGATCAGGGTGGAATTTTCAGCGGGATTGGACGGGACCAGGCGGTCGCGATCCAAAACCAGCGCCTTCGTGGACTCCAGCGCCTTCAGCGCCGCCCGGTTGGCAAAACACACCTGAGCCGCTTCAGTCACCAGCAAAATACCGTGGCTGATCTCGTTCAACACCAGAGTGAGGAGCTCGAACGGGAGATTGAGTCCCTCGCCAAGCGGCGCAGCAGCGGCCGCCACGGCGCAGGTCATGTATGCAGGCGAAGCGGTTCGTCCTGCGTCGTGCGTCCCCGTCAGCCCCTTCCAGTCCCATTGCTCTTGGGGTGCCGCCGCTTGGCGGAACTTGATGGGAACCGATGCGAGTTGGGTTGTCATGGGGGAACCTCCAGTCTGGTTGAGTTGTGTTTGAGGCAATGATCGCCATCGCCTTGACACTGCGCAATTGGCCTGTCGCCATGGCCAAAGCCGTACTCCATTTGTGCGACGGCTACAACCAAGTTGGTCTTGACTGATCTTTCGCTTATGTCGATTGGCCTGAACAAAACCCTTTTGTTGTCGTATGCTCAAGTCAACGCTGGCGCCTGGCGCTCCACCAACCATCCGGGAGTTCTGGTTTGAGAATCCTCCTCATTGACGACCACACCCTGTTTCGACGGGGTTTGCGCCTGATGTTGGCTGATCTCGCGCCCAACCTCGACATCAGCGAAGCGGCCAGTTGCGCCGAGGCCCTGGCGCTGCAGGGTGAAGTGTTTGAGCTTGTGCTGCTGGATATCAACATGCCGGGGCGCACAGGGCTTGACGGCCTGCTCAGCATCAAACAGGTGTTCCCGGATGCTTATGTTGTACTTTTGTCCGGCGAAGAAGGCGCCAGGACGGTGCGATCGGCCATCGATCAGGGCGCCGCCGGTTTCATTCCAAAGACATCCTCGCCCGAGATCATGATCCGCGCCTTGCAGCTGGTGCTGGACAACGGCATTTACCTGCCTCCGCAGGTTTTGATGTCGCAAGACAGCGAACGCCAGGCAATTGGAAAGGACCGGTCGCCTGGGCAACCAGTCTCGGCCGAAATGGCCGCCATGACCGAGCGGCAACGCACGGTGCTGAAATTGGCCCTCAAGGGTTCACCCAACAAAGTGATCGCCAGGGCCCTGGCCATCTCCGAGGGCACGGTCAAATCGCACCTTTCAACGGCCTTTCGCATGCTCAACGTCCACAACCGCACGGAAGCGCTGTACCGCGTCGCGCAAATTGGTGAATCCGTTTGACACCTTGTCCGGGGTGATGACGGTCGCATGATGGCACCCGAACGCTGGACGCTGATACGGGAAGGCATTTTTGCGGATGCCGCCCACGCCAGGCGCGAATTGCACAGCCTGCACTTCACCATCAACCAGGCTATCAAGAATACCTACGGCGTCTGGGTGTCGGCGCTCTTCATCGTTGCATCCTCCTGGCGTGAACTTCCCCATTGGCTTGCCCTGGGCTGGGTCTTGCTGGTCGCTTCGTTGTTTTCCCTGCGCAATGTCCTGATGAAGCCTGGCCGGGAATTGAAAGAGCTGGAAAAAAACCCCACCGCTTGGCGCAACCGGTTGTACGGCGGCACCACGCTGGGCGCGGCTTTCGCTGCGGCTGGCCCTATCGTTTTTTTCCCGCTGATTGACGACACATCGCGCATGTACATGTCCATGATTTTCTGCAGCTGGCTCGCGGGCTCGATGTCATCATTTGGCGCCAGGCCCAGGCTTTATCTGCTTTACGCCTCCATTTTTACGACCGGCATCTCCGCCGGCTGGTTCTTCGTCAACAGCAGCCGGGCGGTAGAGGTATTGGTGATGCTGCTGCTGTTTGTGGCGATCACCTGCACCTTCGCCTGGAACTTTTCAGCCAAATTCAACGAAGGCATAGAAATCCGGTATGCGAATGAACAACTGGTGGAAAGCCTGAAAGCGGCGCGTGCGGCGGCGGAAGAATCCAGCGCAGCCAAATCACGCTTTCTCGCAGTGGCGAGCCACGATTTGCGCCAGCCCCTGCACGCTGTCAGTTTGCTCAATGGCTTGTTGGCCCGCCCTCAATCTGCCGACAAAATTGCCGAAATCTCCAGCCAGATGGGAAAGGCCCTGGCGGCACTGGAGCGGCTGTTCAACTCGGTCCTTGACTTTTCAAAAATTGAAGCCGACAAGATCCGCCCCGACCTGGTGTGGCTGCCGATACCCAGGCTTTTTGGGGTCTTGCGCGCGAGTTATACCAGCCAGGCACATGACAAAGGCCTGGTGTTCACCACGGTGGAGGCGCCAATGCAGGTGTACACCGACCCGGGTTTGATGGAACGCATTCTGCGAAACCTGATTGAAAATGCCCTGAAATTCACACCACAGGGTTCGATCACGGTAAATGCCCAGGTGCAGGCCGGCGACCTCGTCGTCAGTGTGACGGACTGTGGGCCGGGCATCGCTGCCAACTTGCGGGACGAAGTCTTCAAAGAGTACTACCAGGGCAGCGACAACAAGACGAACTCCGGCCTGGGGCTGGGGTTGGCGATCGTGCGCCGGCTCAGTCATCTGCTGGGGTTGAAGGTGGAAGTCGTTGACGCCGCTCCCCGCGGCAGTCAATTCAACCTGCGCTTCCCTGCAAGCATGGTGCGTTCAGGCACAGACACCCCGGACGAAGCTTTTCCTGCGCCATCCCTGTCAAAAATATCGGGGTTGTTTGTAGCGTATGTCGATGACGACGCTGCTTCACGCGACGCCATGGCCCTTTTGCTGGATGACTGGGGTTGCCGCGCACTGGTGGCCGAGACGCTGGACGAACTCATGCAGTCACTGAATGACAACGATCCACCGGATGCACTGTTGACCGACTTCTCCCTGGCAGACGGCGTGACGGGGCTTGCGGTGATTGCCGCCATCAGGCAGCGGTTCGGCGCTGTGTCTGCCGCCATCCTGACTGGTGATGCTTCCGCCATGGAGGTGCACACGATGGGCGAGCTGGAGTACCCGGTCTTGCGCAAGCCGGTGGCAGCCAGGGAATTGCGGGACCTGCTGGAGGTTTTCAAAAATATCGGTTGACACCCGGACGGGGTTCGACAAACAAAAGGGAGATTCCAATGCGGTGGCTTTCCAAAAGTGTTGACGACTTGATCGCAAATAAGCTTGTGGGCGAAGACGGGAAACCTGCCGTTCACGATGCCATCGTCATCGGCTCTGGTTATGGCGGCGCGGTCAGTGCGCTGCGGTTGGCAGAAGCCGGCATCAATGTCTTGGTTTTGGAGCGTGGCGAAGAATGGTCGTCACGGGAATTTCCGAACGATATTGGCAACGCCATGGGTGCCATGCGGCTTGAGCGCAGCTCGTCCGCCAAAATCGACGGCTACGAGTCGGGCCTTTACGACCTGCATACGGGTGAAAATTTTGGTGCCTTGGTCGGAAATGGCCTGGGCGGCACCAGCTTGATTAATGCCAACGTCGTGATTGAACCCGACCTCCGGGTTTTTGACAAAAAGCGTGAATCGCCGCACGGCACACCGAACGAAAGCGCCTGGCCAGCCGGACTTCAACGGGTGCAAGGCAGTCTCAATCCAAAACTCGATGCCGCCTACAAAAAGGCCATGAAAAACCTCGGTGCCGAGCGATTTGAAAATAATTATGTATTTCCGCCTTCCGACAAAAACGGGGTTTCTTACGCAAAATCCGTTGAACCTCAAAAACTGACGCGCCTTAAGGAAATGGAGAAAATCCTCAAGAGCTCAGTAGAAAAAAATGTCAATGTCGAGTTTGTACCGAATTGGTTGACCGTCAGCTTGGGCACGCCTGATGACGGTGAGGCTCCTGTGCGTCTTTTGAATACCTGCATCGGCTGTGGCAACTGTGTTTCTGGCTGCAACGAAAACGCCAAAAAATCACTGGACACCACTTACTTGGCTCAAGCCTACGTTGCGGGCGCACAGATGTTCACAGGGGCGAGCGTGTTGTCAGTGCGCCAGTCAAATTCGAGGGATGACGGCGCCGACGGGCATTGGGTCATTGAATTCGTTGCGACCCATTCGCGCAGCCAGCTGCGAGAGACCATCCCGGTTCCAACAAATACCTTGCACGCCAAACACGTGATTTTGTCCGCCGGCACATTTGGCAGTACCGAGATTCTGTTGCGCTCCAAAGCCCGAGGGTTGGCCCTCTCCGACACTCTGGGGCAGCGCCTGTCGACCAACGGCGACAGCCTCGCCTTTGGCTATATGCTGGACAAACCCGTGCATGGCATTGGCATGGGCAGCAAACATTTGCCAGGAACCTTCTATGGAGTCGGGCCAACCATCACGGGCAGCATCCGTGTCCGCCACGATGTGGATGTAGAAAAAAATGTATTGATCCAGGAGGGCTCCATACCTGGAGCCATCGTTGGTTTGTTTCACGAGATGGTCACCACCAGCGCCGCTTTCGCGCAGTTGGACGAATGCAAATTCCGGAACACCCCAGCAGCAGCAGCCAGTGATGCCGACCGCACCGATTGGGCCGTGCTTGACCATCGAGCGCTGAAACATACCCAAACGCTGCTTGCCATGGGGCATGATCAATCGCAGGGCCGCATCGAGTTTGACCCTGCGAAAGACCGTATCAAACCCGTATATGACGTAAAAACCAAGGAAGCAACCTACCTTCTGCAAGATAAGTATTTAAGCCAGGTGGCCATGCAGGGAGCGATTTACATCCAAAACCCGGTGCTGGACCCGCTGCCGGCCCGCTTGAGCAGCATTCTGGATTCCCCTCAGATGGGGAACTCGGTATTCACGGTGCATCCACTGGGCGGCTGCTGCATGGCAGACAACGCTGCGCAGGGCGTTGTTGATGAGTTTGGACGGGTCTTCAATCCTTCGCCTGCCCCCAATAGCAGCAGCACGGTTTGGCAAGGGCTCTATGTATTGGACGGCTCCATCGTCCCGACCTCGTTGGGCGCGAATCCGCTGTTAACGATTGCCGCATTGGCAGAGCGGGCAATGTCCGAATTGGTGCCCCACATTGCTGCGGGTAAATGTCAAAAGGCATCGATTGCGATACCACCGAACCCGATGGACCGGTCAACGGCAGATGCCGCGTACACGCCCAACTCGCTCGAAGTGAAAGTGCATTTCACTGAGGTGATGCGCGGCAAACTTACTCTGCAAGGCGAGCAATACGAGTCGCATTTGCTGCTGCACCTGCCGATCAATGACCTGCAGGTATTTTGGTCTGACGGGGCGCACCAACTTGTGATTCCAAACCAGCAAGACGCCGAACCGGGCGACCGGGAAAAGCTGGAACCCCGACTGCGGCTGGACCGCATGGTCAAGGGCGTGAAGACCACACGCCTCTTGAAACTGCAAAGCGGCAGGGTGTCGATTTTGCCGGTGCCGCTGCCGCGCAGTTGGACGCGTGTTTCCCAGTGGATCAGAACGATTTTCACCTGGTTTATCGAGCGCGGTCGCGACGAGATTTGCATATTTATCAAATCTTTTTTTGGAATGGGCGAAAAACCCGCAAAACCTGGCCCTGGATTCAAAGCGCGCATCGTTGGTTTTTTGAAGCTGGCCAAACACGCCAGCGAATGCCGCGTTATGGAGTATCGCTTGAGCTTCGTGGAAGAAGCGGCGTTCGGCAAACAACCCTTTGCGACGTATCAACTGCTCGGTACCAAGCAAGTGGGCTACCCGGCTTCGTGGGGTGCGATCGGGCAAAAAGTGTTCTCGGGCGACAAATACTTGCAACGCACCAACGTGTGGCAGGCCTTTGGCAGACTGGACGTAAAAATGGACGATGGCAGCGGCCCCTTACCCGCTGGCACACTCGACCTTGACCTGCTGGACATGACAAAAATGCACGCCCCGCAATTGGGCTTGCAACGCGACACACCCAATGCGCTTTTGGCCCTGGCCGGATACCCCTTGTGGTTTCTTCGCCTGATCGTCAAGACGCGGCTGTGGGACTTCAGGCTGCCCGACTACCCCAAAAAGATTCCAAAGGAACTGCACAAAGAAAAAACCGATCTTCCACTTCCAGCCTCAGACATCGATAACTACCCGACACACTGGCCGCATTTTCCGTGCTTGAAGGTATTCGAGAAAGACGGTGTTTCGATCAAGAAAATCCCGGCACAAACTTCAATGGATTTGCCGGTTCGTGCGTCTGCAATCTCACTGGACAAGGATAAAAAAACCGTTTTGAAACTGACCCGGTACAAGCAAGACAGCGTCGCGGTCAAAAAGTCCCCCGACGAACGCTCGGTTCAAGTCAAGGCCCTATTGATGCTTAACGGCTTCGCCCAATCGACCTTGGGTTTTGTGCCGCAGGAGCACATGCGCAGAACGGCCGCGCAAACCTCGTCTATATTGGCAGACGAGCCAGGCCTGGCCGAATTTTTCTACCAGCAGGGTTTTGACATTTGGCTCTTTGACTACCGCACCAGTTCCATCCTGGAAGCGTCGAAGCAACCCAGCACCATGGACGACATTGCCGCCATCGACATTCCGGAGGCGGTGAATCACGTGATGGATGTGTTGCAACAAGAGCTGACATCTACTGCCCAGATCAACGACGGTCAATTGCTGCAAATCTACGCCTTCGGACATTGTGTCGGTTCGGCGTCACTTGTGATGTCACTGTTGGGCGGGCATTTGCAGCATAAAAAATCCAACCCGAAAGACGCCAATGAACTTTCCATTGGCAAACTGGCAGGTGTCACGTTTTCACAAATGCAAGCGTTTTCTATTGGCGGAGAAACTGCGCAGGAGCGCATACAGACCGGTGGCATCGTGCGTGACGCCCTGGGTGTTGAATATGTCCGCCTCTCGGCAGCGGAGCGGACAGCCACTGCGGCCGAATCACTTATGGACCGGCTCTTTGCCAGCCTGCCGGTGACCGACGACGAGCGTTGCCCCAATGAAAATGCGCGGAGCATTGAGCGCCCCGACATCTGCACCTGCAAACGCATGACCGGCTGGATTTCGCGTTTGCTCAAACACGACCGGATCAAGCCTGAGACCCACGCGCTGCTGCCCGTGTATTTTGGCCGGGCCAACACCAGCACGCTGGTGCATTGCGGCCGCTGCCTCGAAAACGAACGTCTGGTCAATGCCGACGGGCAGAACATTTACGTCACCGACGACAACATCTCGCAATACCTTCGCCTTCCCGTGGCTTTGTTACATGGCGCGCACAACGTGGTGCTGGATGTGGAGTCTGCCCACCGCACGTTTGACCAGATTTGCCGCGTCAACTCCGATTTGGGGCCCAAAAGCGAAACCGACTTAACAAGCCATTACCAAAAAATCATCGCGCGGAGCTACGCCCATTTTGACTGCACGATCGGGTTTGGCCCGTGTATGCAGAAGCAAATCCTGCAACCGCTCAAAGCCTTCTACGACAATGCGTGGGAAGTCGGCGCACGGCTGCCCAAACGCGACGACAAAACGCCCAACATCAGCGAGCGCTCCATCGCCAAAGCGCCGCTGGCGGGGCCCATCATCGGTTGGTCTCGTCTGGCAAAAAATGCCGAAAACCAAGACATCCGGCTGCTGCGGCTCTGGATCGAGGTCGATGAAACCGAGTCAGATGCGGCCGCGTATGCCGTCACCGTACTGAGGCACGGGACCCGTTTCGTCAACGCCCAGCTTTGGCCGGTTGAACACATCGTTTTGCAAGACATGCCGATTCAAAACGCAGGCAACCTTGTCCTTCAAAAAACCAAAGCCCGTGTGGCGATTGCCATGGCCGACTTGGAGCTTCCCGTGGGGCAGGATGCCACTGCGTACACGGTTACGATGCTCAGCGTTCATGAATTCCTTTACCGCTCAGATCAGCCTCAAGTGCCCCAACCATCGCCCGGCATTCCAGTAAACCCAAATCGGGCCGCGCGCTCTCCGGGCGAAGGCGTCACAGTCGCGCCACCCATCACACCTGAAGAACTCAAAAACGCCGGCAAACGGCCCGGGCAGCTACCGGGTGTTGGGCAGATTCCGCTTATTCACATCAGCCGATCAAGCAAAGAGCATTTGCTGTGGAGACTTGGCCCTGAATCGGAGTGGACTAACAGATTCAAAGAGGATATGGCTTTGTGGCAAGGACTCGCCGAGGCTAAACAGTCTTTCGACAACCATTACGTCGAACGCATCAATCCAATCGGAATTGCGAGCTTTGAGGAAGCGGATCTGTATACCTCGACGCTTTCTGAAAAAGACGATTTGACTGCGGGCGAAGCCTTGTGTGGCAAACCCGCCAACCCATCGCGAAAATCCAGGCATTTGCCCGCTCCGACGGAAGGGTTTCGGTATACCGCCCAGATTTCACCGGCACTTTTGGCCCCCCCCAGCGAATCCAAAGGTGTGCGGTTTTTGGCGGCCTGTTGCCGCCACCCCGGCTTGGCTTTTGAAGACCGGCGTTCCGATGCCAGCTTTGACCACATCCGCGAATTGCTGGGCAGTGACCGGCAGCGTCACCGCGACTTCATGCTCATGTTGGGTGACCAGATTTATGCCGATGCCACAGCGGGTTTGCTGGACAGCCCCTCGCCCATCGAAAAAATCGCCCTGCGCAGCCGCCACGCTTTCAATACGCGCGGCTTCAACTCAGTCACTTCGGAGCTACCCACTTACATGGTGATTGACGACCATGAAATTGGTGACAACTGGTCGCTTGACAACCGGCTTCCCGCTGATCGCGCCAAGGCAGCCAAAGCCCGGGCACTTTACCGCGCGGGTTATGCATCACATTGGGCGTACCAATACGCACACAGTCCCCGCAACGTCGGCGCGCCAGGATTCAACTACCAGTTTGCAGAGGCAGGCATCCCTTTCTTTGTGCTTGACACGCGCACACGGCGACGGCGATTCGACATCGGCACACTCAAACAGCCCGAACTTTGTGACGGGCGGCAGCTAGCCAGGTTGCATGAATGGCTGACTGCGCTGAGTCCAAATAACGCCCGCCCCAAGTTCATCGTTTCTGGCTCTGTGCTGGCACCAGGCCTGCGGTTTTGGGACTTGCCCAATGGACTGGGTTCACCCGCGGCTGAATCGTGGCAAATGGCACCATCGCAGCGGATTCAAGTGCTGCAGATGATCCAAACGCTCAAGATCAAGAATGTGGTTTTCCTCTCCGGTGATTACCACTGTGACGCTACGGCTGAGCTGTGTTTTGAAGGTGGCCTGAAGGCCTTCGCCATCGTCACGCCACCTTTGTACGCCGCGTTGCCGTTCGCCAATACCAAGGTTTCGGACGTTCTTGAATGGGAGGAAATTCAGCTCGGCAACCCAGACAACAGCAGCATCGTCACTGTCCGCGCCAAGGCCCAGTCCGGAAGCGGTTTTGCCGACATCCAGATCACCCCACAGTTGAGTGGGAAATGGGAAATGGCCGTGCACTTCCATCGGCTGGACCTAGACCACAAGACACCTCGCTATCGGATTGAGGTGCGCCGGTTTGTGCTGGATTGATCGATTGTTTAAATAAAATAGATTTTGTAAATTAGTAATTTTAATTATTAATATGCTTAAAAAAACTATACATATAGTTATTTTTTAATAGCAATTCACGCTTATTTTATGTGACTTAATAGGTCTATTATTTTACTAAAATAATTTCAAAAAAGAAATTTAACATTTAACCCAACAATCATTTTCGCAACGCATTCCCCAATCGCTAACGCGCTGGTCAGCCCGGGTGATTCGATGCCAAATAAATTGACCAGTCCCGGGATACCGTGTTGCGCCGGCCCCTGAACCATGAAGTCCAGCGCGGGCTCGTGCGGCCCATTGATTTTGGGGCGGATTCCGCAGTAGCCGGGGATCAGTGCGCCGTCTTTTAAATCCGGCCAGTACTTGCGCACCTCGGCGTAAAACGCGTCACCTCTTGACGCATCGACGCTCATGTCAACGGGCCCCTCAACCCACTGCACATCTGGCCCGAATTTGGCTTGGCCACCCATGTCCAGCGTCAGGTGAACTCCAAGCCCGGCTGCATCCGGCACCGGGTAAATCAGACGGGAAAACGGCGACTGCCCTGACAAGGTGAAATAGTTGCCTTTGCAAAAATAGGCCTGAGGCAAAAGAGCCGGATCGAACCCGTCAAACTTTTTCGCCAGCGCCACGCCTTCCAAGCCCGCAGCATTGACCACCACCTTGGCACGAAGCGTATCACCGTCATGGGTAGTCAATTCGAAGGCCGAGGCAAGGCAACGCGCGTGGCTTACGGTGGTATGGAACACCAGATTCCCGCCCGCATTCTCAATATCGCACTGCAACGCCAGCATGAAGGCATGGCTGTCGATGATGCCGGTGCTGGGTGAGTGGATCGCGGCGACGCAGGCCAGCGCAGGCTCCATTTGCCGGGCCTGTTCGCCCGAAAGCAGCTTCAGATCAACAACCCCGTTTGACTGGGCCCGCTTGATGATGCCCTGCAACTGGACCACCTGCCCCTGGCTGGTCGCCACCAGAAGTTTGCCGCAACGAAGGTGGTCTATGCCACGTTCTGCGCAATAGGCGTAAAGCATTTTTTTGCCCTGAACACACAAGCGGGCCTTGAGTGAACCGGGAGCGTAATAAATGCCTGCGTGGATGACTTCGCTGTTGCGCGAGCTGATGCCAGCGCCGATGCCCCCAGCCGCTTCCAGCACCAATACCTCATACCCGGCCAGCGCCAGTGCGCGTGCCACGGCCAGACCTACAACGCCTGCGCCAATCACGACGCATTCAACACCGTCGGGGCTCTCAATCTGATGCGCTGGCTCAGCCAATCCACATCCCAAAGTCTGCGGGCTGATCTGCCCTACTCCGCCTTTACATCGGCGTCCTTGACCAATTTCACCCAGAATTTGGCGTCCTCGGTCAGGAAATCCGCAAAACCCTCGGGTGAAGGCGACAGGGAAACTTCAGTGCCTTCACGCGCCAAAGCAGCCTTCACACTGGGCTGCTGCAATGCCTGTTGGGTAGCGTCAAACAGACGTTTCACGATTGCGGGCGGTGTACCCGCAGGCACAAAAAAGCCGTACCAGAATTCAATGGCATAGGCCGGCAGCCCGGCCTCGGCCATGCCCGGCAGATCGGGCACCAGCGCGCTTCTGTCCTTGCTGCTGACAGCCAATCCCTTGAGGCGACCCGCCTGCACCATCGGCAACACGGAGGGCGGGGTGCCAAACGTGAGTTGCGTGTCGCCCGCCACCACCGACTGGATCGCAGGCGCTCCGCCCTTGAAAGGAATGTGCTGCATCTGCACGCCGGCAATCTGGCCGAACAGCGCCGCGCCAAGGTGGGGCGCCGATCCATTGCCTGACGTCGCATAATTCAGGGTTCCCGGCGCCGCTTTTGCCCGCGCAATCAGTTCCTTCACCGAGGTAATACCCGTGGCCGGATGGGTTGCAATCACCAGCGGCGAACTGGTGATTTTGCTGATCGGCGCGAAGTCTTTGGCGGAATACCCCAATTTGGGATTGAGCGCCGGATTGACGGATATTGCCGCGGGGCTGGCGATCAGCAGCGTGTAACCATCAGGAGCGGCCTTGGCTACCGAATCAGCGGCGATGCTGGAACCGGCGCCGGCCTTGTTCTCAACAACGATGGTTTGGCCCACTGCCCTGCCCAACGAATCCCCGACCGCGCGGGCGACGTAGTCGGCCGCGCCGCCGGGCGCGAATCCGACCACCAGCCGGATCGGTTTGTTCGGGTACTGGCCCACTTGAGCCTCTGCAAAAACGGGTGCAACAGCCGCGAGTGTGGCACCCGCAATTTTCCACATCCTGATTTTGGCGTCTTGCATCTGGACACCTTCGAAACTGGTTTTAAGCTGAGCCATTCAACACCACCTTTCCGACTTGCTGGTTGTCATCCATAAATGACTTGGCTGCGGTCAAATCTTCAAAAACGAACGCTTTGTCTACCAGGGGCTTGATGCGCCCCCGCGCGAAGAGTGGCAACACCTTTTCCCTGAACGCAGGCAGGCTTTGCGCCTTCTGGTCAGCGTTGCGCAATTTGTTGGACACACCAAAGAGCGTCAGGCGCCTGGCGTGCAAGGCCTCTATGTCCATCGATCCGGCCATGACGCCGTCGACGTAACCGACCGTCGCCAGCCGGCCTTCAAAAGCCATTGAATTGACGCACTCGGCAAACACCGAGCCGCCCACCGCATTAACCACCAGATTGACACCTTTGTCACCCGTCGCCCGCATGACGGCTGGCTGAAAATCCGGCCCTCGAGTGCACAGTCCCACATCGAGCCCCAGCGCCTTGAGCCGATCCAACTTGGATTGTGAGCCCGAGGTGCCGATCACCGTCGCGCCCAGCGCCTTGGCCAACTGCAAGGAACCTACACCGACGCCGGAAGTGACCCCTGCCACCAGCAAACATTCATCGGCCTGCAGCCGGCCCTGCAACACCAACATGTCGAAGACAACCAAAAAAACCAACGGAATGCTGGCGGCCTCCTGCCAATCCAGGTTGGCGGGTTTAAGCATGCCCTCGCGTTCGTCCATCAGCACACAGTCGGCGAACGCTGCCGGGCAACGGCCCATGACCGCATCGCCCGGTTTGAACCGCGTAACAGAACTGCCGCAGGCTACCACCTCCCCGGCTGCCTCCATGCCAATCGCCTTGGCACCAGTGCCTTTGCTGTGCAAACCATGCGCAAGAATGAATTCACCGCGATTCAGGCTGGCAGCGCGCATGCGCACCAGAAGTTGGTTGGGCCCAGGTTGCGGCGTGGGCAAGGAGCGCAGCTCAAGTGTTGCCGCGCCGCCGGCTACGTGCATCCACCAGGAATTCATGGTTGCCCGCATCATTTTCCCTTGAAGACCGGTTTGCGTTTTTCCATAAAGGCCTTGCGACCTTCGGCATAGTCTTCACTTGCGAAACAGGCCTGTATCAGGTCCTGACAAAGCGCAAAGTCAAGTTCAGGTGACGGCTTGAGGATTTGCGCCGTGATGGCCTTGCCTGCCCGCACGGTGAGCGGCGCGTTGTCGGCAAGTGCCTGCGTATATTCGGAAAGCAGCTTTGGCAAAGCTTCGGGCGGGCAAATTCGCGTCACCAGTCCGAGGAGTTTCGCCTCGGCAGCATCAATCTTGCGCGCCGTGTAAAACAGGTCTTTCGCCGCGCCCGGGCCAATCAAATCCACCAGGTTTTTCATCGCGGAATAACGGTATCCGAGTCCCAGGCGCGCGGCCGGCACCGAGAAAACCGAATCGGTCGACGCAATGCGGATGTCGCAGCTGATGGCCACATTCACACCCCCTCCGATGCAAAAACCACGAATACACGACAACGTCGGCACAGTGCAGTTGTAAATGGCCATCAGCGCGGTTTCAGCCATTTCCTCGTATTTCGCCACCGCCTCGCGGGCGGCGCGCATGTCCTCAAATTGCGAGATGTCCGCACCGGACACGAAAGCCTTGTCGCCCGCGCCAGAAAAAACCACGAGCCGAATCTGCCTGTCCGCTTCAGCCTGCGCCAGCAGCGCCGGCACGGCCTGCCACATGTCCACCGACAGGGCGTTGTGCCGCGCCGGGTTGTTGAAGCGAATATGCAGGGTGCTGGCCTCAGCCCAGGCCTGTACGCGCTCTGTGGACGAACGGTAGGCCTGCTCGGCCAAGTTGTTGTCAGCCATCAGTAGATTTCCCGGGTTTTCATAGACACCAATTCAGCCGCGCTGTAGCCCAGCTCGCGCAGGATTTCGTCCGAATGCTCGCCCCGGCGCGGCGCCGCTCGGGCAATGGTGCTTGGCGTGCGATGCAGCGTCATGGGCTGGCCGACCAGCTGTTGCTTGCCCTGATGGGTTGAAACCACGTCCCTCACCAGCCCGAGGTGCTGAACCTGGGGGTCTTCAAACACCTCCCGCAGGCTGTTGATCAGTCCGCACGCCACACCGCCCTCATTGAGCAAGGCAATCCAGTGCGCCTTGTCGTTCAGGGCCAGGCGCTGGTTGATCTGCCCATTCAGCGCCTCGCGGTTCACCGATCGGCCGTCCTTGCTCTTGAAGCGGTCGTCGGCCACCCATTCAGGCGCACCGAGAATGTCGCAGAACCTCTCCCAGATCTTGGAGCCAAACACCGCGATGTTGATGTAGCCGTCGCGCGCCTTGTATACGCCCGTCGGAATGCTGGTTGGATGAAAATTGCCCGCCTGCCCGGGCTCGTCGCCGTCGATCAGCCAGCGCGAGGTCTGGAAATCCATCATGTAGACCATCGCTTCCAGCAGCGACGTGTGCAGCCACTGGCCCTTGCCTGAGGATTCGCGCTCCAGGAGCGCCATCAACACGCCCTGCGCGGCGAACAGGCCTGCACACAAATCGGCGATCGGCAAACCCACCCGCATTGGCCCGCTGCCGGGCTCGCCGGTGACCGACATCAGGCCGGCCATGCCCTGCGCGATCTGGTCAAAACCGGGGCGGTCGGCCAGGGGCCCGGTCTGGCCAAATCCCGAAATGCTGGCATAAACCAGTCGCGGATGAGAAGCGCTCAAGGTTTCGTAATCGATGCCCAGCCGATGCTTCACGTCGGGCCGAAAGTTTTCGATCACCACATCAGCGCTCTGGATCAGCCGCTTGAGCGCCGCAATGCCGTCCGGCGCCTTGAGATTGAGCGTGACTGAGCGTTTGTTGCGGTGGGTGTACTGGTAGTCCGAGCCCTCTTGGCCGCCCAGCGTATCGTCACCGCGCATGTGTTCCGGCATCTGAACCTGGATCACGTCGGCGCCCCAGTCGGCCAGTTGCCGGCAGGCGGTAGGGCCAGAGCGCACCTGGGTAAGGTCGATCACGCGGAATCGTTGCAATGCTGAAGAGGCGGGAACGTGTGGCATTGGAGGAGGACAGGCGATGGATTGACCGACTATATCTGTTCAGAATTGCACGAGCTGCGGTTCGCTTTTCCGGACACGCCTCACAAGCTTTCCCGCCCGGGTTTGTGGCACAATAACAGGCTATCCTGATAGGTGCCTCAAACGGGGCCTTGTCAGCGACAGGGCGGTTAGCTCAGGGGTAGAGCACAGCATTCACACTGCTGGGGTCGGAGGTTCGAAACCTCCACCGCCCACCACTATTCAACTTTCCCACTTCTCAGCTGGCGGATTTCAGGCTGCAGGATTCGATGTGTCCGAAGTTCGGGCATTGCGCCACACGGTTTTGCCACCGCTGGACTTGTCAATCTGCTCCAGCACTGCGTCATGCGCGGCGACCTCGACTTCGTTTGCGCCCACAATGGGCAAATCAAACTGCGACAGGTCCATTGTCTGAACAATCGCTCCCGCAGATGCGCTGCTGACGACATCCATGATCAGGGCATCCTGCCCGCGCGTGAGATTGATATACACATCGGCCAGCAATTCTGCGTCCAGCAGTCCACCGTGCAGGGTTCTGCCCGAGCGGTCTACGCCGAGGCGGTCACACAAGGCATCCAGGCCATTGCGCTTGCCCGGAAACATCTCCTTGGCCATCGCCAGCGAATCGACCACCTTGCCCACAAAAGTCCGGAACGGCGGCTGGCCCACCCGTTCAAGCTCCTTGTTCAGAAAGCCGAGGTCAAACGGCGCGTTGTGGATGATGATCTCCGCGCCTTTGATGTAGGACAGAAATTCGTCTGCAATCAATTTAAAAGCGGGTTTGTCACTCAAGAACTCGGTCGTGATGCCGTGAACCTTCAGTGCCTCTTCATGGCTGTCGCGCCCCGGGTTCACATAAAAGTGCAGGTTGTTGCCCGTCAGTTTTCGGTTGACAAGTTCAACACAACCGATTTCGATCAGCCGGTCGCCCTGGTCGGGATAGAGGCCGGTGGTTTCAGTGTCCAGAAAAATTTGGCGCATGACGCAGGCCCAGTGGCTAATGCACTTCCTTGGCGTGGTTGATCGAGTATTTTGGAATCTCCACCGTCACATTGGCCTGAGCCAATATCGCCTGGCAAGACAGGCGCGAGTTTGGCTCGAGACCCCAGGCGCGGTCCAGCAAGTCTTCTTCGTTTTCGTCCAGTTCGTTGAGCGACTTGAAGCCTTCGCGCACGACCACGTGGCAGGTGGTGCAGGCGCAGCTCATGTCGCAGGCGTGTTCGATGTCAATGTGGTTGTCCAACAAGGCTTCACAGATGGACGTGCCCGCTGGCGCGGTCACTTCAGCGCCATTCGGGCAATATTCAGGGTGAGGCAGTATTTTGATGACAGGCATGGTGGCTATTGTCGGCGCGGCAATGCGCCGCTCAGACAGTGCTGATGTTTTTTCCGGCCAGCGCCTGCTGGATGCCGCGGTTCATGCGATCTGCGGCAAAAGCCTCGGTACCGTGGGCCAGGGCCTGGGTGGCGGCTTCAATTTCTGCGGCGTCGCCCGACATTCTTAGGGTTTCGCGCAGACCCGTCATGAGTGCGTCGATGTTTGCCCGCTGGGTGGCAGGCAACAAATCACTGTCGGCGTTCAGCGCGGTCTGCGTGGCCAGGAGCATGCGGTCGGCATCGACCCTTGCTTCGGCCAGCGCACGCGCCTGCATGTCGATTTGCGCAGTGGCGAAACTGTCCTGGAGCATTTTGGCGATTTGGTCGTCGGCCAGGCCATAGGTAGGTTTCACGTCGATTTGCGCTTCAACGCCGCTGACTTGCTCGCGCGCGGCGACATTCAGAAGCCCATCGGCGTCCACCGTGAAAGTCACGCGGATGCGCGCTGCGCCTGCCACCATGGGCGGAATGCCACGCAGCTCGAAGCGCGCCAGGCTGCGGCAATCGGCGACCAGATCCCGTTCCCCCTGCACCACGTGCAAGGCCAAGGCGGTTTGTCCATCTTTGTAGGTGGTGAAATCCTGTGCCATCGCCGTGGGAATGGTCTGGTTGCGCGGCACGATGCGCTCGACCAGGCCGCCCATGGTCTCGATGCCCAGCGAGAGCGGAATCACGTCCAGCAGCAACAAATCGCCTGATGGGTTGTTGCCCGCCAGCTGGTTGGCCTGGATCGCGGCGCCAAGCGCCACCACTTCGTCCGGGTTGAGGTTGGTCAAGGGCGCCTTGCCGAAATAGCCGGCCACCGCGCGTTGCACCTGCGGCATGCGTGTCGAACCACCCACCAGAACCGCGCCCTGCACCTCCTCAGGCTTCAATTTGGCATCACGCAGCGCTTTGCGCACTGCGGAAAGCGTGCGCGCTGTCAGCGGTGCGGAAACTTCTTCAAACTCCGAGACCAGAACTTCCAGGTCAATGCCGCCAACCTGCAGCGCGGCTGAAAATGCCGCTTTGCCATCGACAGACAGCGCTTCCTTGCAGGCCCTTGCCGCCACTTTGACGCCAGCTTTGTCTTCGGGCAAAGTGACCACCAAGCCGGCCTTCGCCAGCGCCCAGTCGGCCAGCGCCTGGTCGTAATCGTCACCGCCCAGGCTCGAATCGCCGCCAGTCGCCACCACTTCAAACACGCCCTGGGTCAACTTCAGGATCGAGATGTCAAAAGTGCCGCCGCCCAGGTCGTAGATGGCATAGACACCTTCGCTGGCGTTGTCCAGGCCATAGGCAATGGCTGCGGCGGTGGGTTCGTTGATGAGGCGCAGCACGTTGAGCCCGGCCAGCTTGGCGGCGTCTTTGGTGGCTTGGCGCTGGGCGTCGTCAAAATAGGCGGGCACCGTGATCACGGCGCCAAACAGGTCGTCGTTGAAAGTGTCTTCAGCGCGATAACGCAAAGTGGCCAGGATGTCGGCACTGACTTCCACCGGCGACTTTTCGCCGGCCACAGTCTGCAGACCCAACATGCCTTTGTGGTCTACAAAGCGGTAAGGCAACTTGGCGGCGTCTTTCACGTCCTTGAGGCTGCGCCCCATGAACCGCTTGACCGACGCCACGGTGTTGCGCGGGTCGCTGGCAACGGCCGCGAGCGCCTCAAAACCAATGCTGCGCTTGCCTTCAGCCTGGTACCGGACCACCGAGGGCAACAACACGCGGCCCTGGTCGTCGGGCAGACATTCCGCCACACCGCTGCGCACGGCGGCCACCAGCGAATGGGTGGTGCCCAGATCGATGCCCACAGCGATGCGCCGCTGGTGCGGATTGGGCGACTGGCCCGGCTCGGAAATTTGCAGAAGCGCCATGAAAAGTTTGTTTCGTCGTCAATGCGGGCTGGTTTCAAGCCGCTCCATGCGGGCGTCCAGATCGGAGCCAAAACGCTCGATGAACATCAGCGAGCGCACTTGCCCGACTGCCGCCTGGAAATCCCGCTCCTGGTCGATCAATCGCCCGCATTTTCCCAGCGTCTCGCGCTTGACGGTCGCGACTTGCGCGGCAATGGCCTCAACCCCCGCAAGGGTTTCGGCTTCGTCCAGGCTTTCGCGCCAGTGCATTTGCTGCATCAGGAATTCGGCCGGCATGGCGGTGTTGTTTTCGGCATCCACCGGCGCCCCATGCAGTTCACACAGGTAGGCCGCGCGTTTGAGCGGGTCTTTGAGGCGCTGGTAGGCCTCGTTGATGCGCACCGACCACTGCATGGCCAGGCGCTGCGCCGCTGCGCCTGCTGCCGCGAATTTGTCGGGGTGGGCTTCACGCTGCAATTCCTTCCAGCGTGCGTCAATCGCCGTGCGATCCTGCGCAAATTGCCGCTTGACGCCAAACAGCTCGAAATCGTCAGACTGGAGATTCACACGCGGAAGGATTCACCACAACCACACTTGTCGCGCTCATTGGGGTTGTTGAATTTGAAACCTTCATTCAGCCCTTCACGGACAAAATCCAGCTGCGTGCCATCGATATAGGCCAGGCTCTTCGGGTCGACCAGCACCTTGACGCCGTTTTCTTCAAAAACCACATCTTCCGGTGCCAGTTCGTCCACATATTCAAGTGT
>JANNEZ010000291.1:0-1755 GCA_031379255.1 Rhodoferax sp.
CTCTTTCCTGAAACATACAACAAGCTGCTTATGCAGCTTGTTTCGCAACTTGAGGCCCAGGTGGCGGAATTGGTAGACGCACTAGTTTCAGGTACTAGCGAGTAACTTCGTGGGGGTTCGAGTCCCTTCCTGGGCACCAAACCACTTTCATAAACTTATTTTCCGGGCGCATTGCGGCGTTGGAAAGCCTCGCAATACGCGTGTATTGCTGCGTTTTCCGCCTTGCACTGCATCCCGCAAAATCAGTTTCTGAACGTGGTTTCATGTGGATGAAATGGCAGCAAGAATTTTCTTGGTTGCCATTTTTTTCGTCCATATTCTTTGAGTTTAGCTGGGACTATCCCGGTGACCGCACTCATGCCAGCAGGGTTAAACCGGCTGCGCAATCAGGTCGTGGCCCTGTGTGCCGACAATGCGCGCTTTGGTGAACTCGCCCACCTTCAGCGTTTTGCTGATGCGCTCGGGGGGCAGCAATTTCACGGTGCCGTCAATCTCCGGCGCGTCGGCGTAGGTTCGGCCAACGCCGCCTTTTTTCCCCATGCCGGGCGCTGAATCGATCAACACCTGCATGGTCAAGCCAACGCGTTTTTGCAGCTTGGCGGCAGACACGGCTTCAGCCACTTTCATGAAGCGCGCGCGGCGTTCCTCACGCAGCTCAATCGGCAACATGCCGGGAATGTCGTTGGCAGCGGCGCCATCGACCGGGCTGTAGGCAAAACAGCCCGCACGGTCGATTTTTGCTTCCTGGATGAAATCCAGCAGGTGCTGGAATTCGTTTTCCGTTTCGCCCGGAAAACCGGCTATGAAGGTGCTGCGCACCACAATCTCGGGGCAGGTTTCGCGCCATTTCAAAATGCGGTCCAGGTTCTTCTCGCCGCTGGCCGGGCGTTTCATGCGCTTAAGCACATCGGGGTGGCTGTGCTGCAGCGGCACATCCAGGTACGGCAACACGGCGCCGGTGGCCATGATGGGCAAGACGTCATCCACACTCGGATACGGGTACACGTAATGCAGGCGCACCCAAGCGCCGTAGGGCTCGGCCAGCGCGCCCAGGGCTTGCGCCAGATCGAGCATGCGGGTCTTGACCGGTTTGCCGTCGAAAAAACCCATGCGGTATTTCACATCCACGCCATAGGCCGAGGTGTCCTGGCTGACCACCAGCAATTCCTTCACGCCGCCTTCAAACAAGGCGCGCGCTTCATTGAGCACGTCGCCAACCGGCCGCGACACCAGATCGCCGCGCATCGACGGAATGATGCAGAACGTGCAGCGGTGGTTGCAGCCTTCGCTGATTTTCAAATACGCGTAGTGGCGCGGCGTGAGCTTGATGCCGGCCACACCAAACGAGTTCGCAAAGCTGTTGGGCACCAAGTCTACAAAAGGGTCGTGCGGCTTGGGCAGGTTCAGATGCACCGCGTCCATCACCTCCTGCGTGGCGTGCGGGCCCGTCACGGCCAACACACTCGGATGCATCTTGCGCACCAGGTTGGCGCCGTCGGCAGCTGATTTGGCGCCCAAACACCCGGTGACGATGACGCGGCCGTTTTCCGCCAGCGCCTCGCCAATGGTGTCCAGGCTTTCCTTGACGGCATCGTCAATGAAGCCGCAGGTGTTGACGATCACCAGATCCGCGCCTTCAAACGTCTTGGAGGTTTGGTAACCCTCGGCGCTCAGTTGCGTCAGGATCAATTCGGAGTCGGTCAGCGCTTTGGGGCAACCCAGGCTGACGAAGCCGACTTTCGGCGCCTTCTGGCG
>JANNEZ010000296.1:0-3455 GCA_031379255.1 Rhodoferax sp.
CTGCTTTTCACCACGGTCAACGGGCAGAGCAGGCCGTATCACCGCACCGTCGCAGAGTATTTGGGTGCCAAGGCAATTGGCCGATTGGTTCAAAGCGGACCACCCATTGGCCGCGTCCTGGCCATGATGAGCGGGCAAGACGGCGGCATAGTGGAGCCCCTGCGCGGCCTGCACGCGTGGATGGCGGTCACGTGCCCGCGTGAGCGCATTCAGTTGGTTGATCGCGATCCGCTAGGTGTGGTGATGTATGGCGACGTGCGTGGATTTTCCAGTACCGAAAAGCGACAAGTCTTTGAGGCCCTAGGGCGCGAAGCTAAGCGATACGCATGGTTTCGAAGCGGCGCGTGGAATACCCATCCGTTTGGTGCCCTGGGCACCCAGGACATGGTTGCGGCTATGCAGGAGATTTTGTCAAACAGCGACCGCAGCCTGGCGCAACAGTCATTGCTGGACTGCGTGATTGACGCGATTCGGTTTGGCGACGACTTGCCAGAGATGCTGCCGCAGTTGGAGCAGGTGGTGCGGGATGCGAGCTTCCAATCTGCGATTCGTTCAGTTGCCTTGCTAGCATGGGTCCAGCAGGCGCGAACCAATCTTGCTCCTGCGCGCCAATGGCTTGAGGACATCAAAGCGGGTCTCATTGACGATTCAGATGACAGTTTGCGTGGCGGACTATTGCGGTCGCTATACCCGGCCAACCTGACACCGACCGAAGTAATCAACTATTTTTACCAGACAACCCGTGAAGACTCCATCGGAGGCTATGGCTATTTCTGGTCGCATTACCTCTTGGCGCAAACGCCAATGGGCAAATTTGGCGAGCTTGCAGATTCTTTCGTATCCTTGCCAATTGATCGGAGGAGACTTGGCGGCGACTTTGAGCTGCCTGACATCCTAGGACAAGTGATCGTAGCCGCGTTGCGTGAGTCTGGAAGCGAATCACCAACGGGACGCGTCGTTGAGTGGTTGAGGCTCGGGCGCGGTGAGCATTGGGGAGTTGCCATCAAGGGAGACGCAGCGATTGAGATCGGCAATTGGCTCGGCGAGCAAGTTGAGACCCTAAAAAGGGTTTATGCCGAGTTGTGCATTAGGGTTCAAGCCGAGTCGACTGGGGAAAATTCTGACTTGTGGGGTCAGGAGCAGTTCTTGTATGGGGCCAATTTGCCCCGCGATTGGTTCCACTGGCTGTTGACGCTGGCAGACTCCTCGAACTCGCCAGAGCTGGCCCGTTTCTGTCTGGAGAGTGCTGCGCGTATCGCGCTCAAGGGCTCGATCAATTTTGATATTCGTATGGAGGACGTTGAAGCTTGGGTTGCCCGAAACTTGCAAATGTGGCCCAAAGCGGAGACTTGGCTAAGCCTTGCTTGGTCGGAGCCGTTGGATGGCCCGCAGTCAAGATCGTTTCCGCGTGAGCGGGAATACCAGATTGAGCGACTGAAAAAACAAGTGTTGCGGCATCAAAGCTATGCCGAACAATTCGCGAAAAGCGCTGACGAGCCAATCAACACACTCGTACTGTACCGCCTTGCTCGAGCGTACAGAAATCGACTTTATGGGATCAATGGTGAAACCCCGCTAGCCCGACTCCAGGATTTGGTCGGCGGCGAAAAAGCCCAGATTGATGCCGCACTGGAGCACCTTAAGGGCTCACTTACCCGCGCGGATCTACCCACAGCTGAAGAAATTCTGAAATCTGGGTTGGAGAGCAGAGAGCACTATGTTCGGCCCGCCTGCTTAGTCGCTGCAGATATTGCGTTCGGTGAAAGCTCAAGCGTTGTTCAGACTTGGGGTGATGACTTGTTCAAACGCTTAGTCGCTTTTTGGCTTACAGATGGCACCTACAACGAACCCGACTGGTACGCTGCTGCTGTGCGTTCGAAGCCGAATTTGGTCGCCGAGGTGATGGTGCCGTTCGCCGTTCGGACAATTCGCAAGCGCACTGCCTTTCACGTGACGGGGCTGTGGGCACTGGCTAGGAAAGACGATTTGAAAGACTTTGCCCGCGCTGTCATACCCGCCATTCTCGAACAATTCCCAGCGCGTGCTAACGAGAAGCAATTGAGTTGTCTCGTCGACGATTTGCTGCCTGCCGCGTTGAAACACCTGGAAGCAAAGCAGTTAGCTGCCATTTCCCTCAAAAAACTCGAAAACACCAGCATGGACGCAGGGCAACGCATTGCTTGGTTGGCACTTGACACGTTTCAAAACAATCAAGACAGCGCAACGGCCTTGGTAAGGTTTCTAGGCAAAAGCCAATCGCGGATGCAGCACTTGACCCATGCCCTGATTGGTCAAGTGGACAGGGACATGAATCACCTGACGTTGAGTATTGAAACGCAATCGTTGCTGATTGAACTCTTGGTGCCGAACGTTTCACCGGATCGGTCAATCGGTGAATCTTTGGTGCGGCCGGTGGATAACGCCCGAGATCTTCTGCGCAGCATGATTGCAACCCTTTCTGGGTCCGCTGATCCTGTCGCAAGCCGCGAGCTGGCCCGCCTTCGCAGCCAGCCTGCCTTGAACGCCTGGTTCACGACCCTCGACGGCGCAATATCGGACAACACACGATTGGTTCGCGCTGCCAGTTTTGTCCCGGCGAGCCCTCAAGCGGTCGCGCGTACTTTGGCCAACAAGGCACCCGCAAATGCCGCAGATTTGCAGGCATTGGTCATTGCCCAATTGGAGGGCTTGGAAAAAGAAATTCGGGGCAGTGCCAATAATATTCTGGATCAGTTTTGGACTGACAAACTGCCTGATGTAGCCCGCAAATCGCAAACAGAAAATGTTTGCCGTGATCGCTTAAAGCAACTCTTGCAAAACAGGCTTCAGCACCTTAGTGTTTTACTGGACAAAGAAAGCTACGCGGCGGGCGACAAGCGAATGGACTTGCGAGCTGCGATATCGGTCGATGGCAAACGCCGAGTGGTTCCCATCGAAATCAAAAAGGAGGATCACAAGAACGTTTGGATGGCCTGGCGTGATCAACTTGCCAAGCAATACCTGAACGAGCCGGACTGCGGAGGTTACGGTATCTACTTGGTGCTTTGGTTTGGGAGCCCACCCAGAGCAACCGCCGACGGGGTCAAACCGACAAGTGCTGAGGAAATGGCCGCTATGCTTCGAAATCGAATTCCAGCGGCAGACCGCGTCAGAATCGCTGTACTGGTGATGGATTTATCGCTCGAACCAGCAAAAATGAGTGCAAAAAAAGCGCTGACTAAGACCAGTCAGCGCTAGTTTGTCGACCAAGTTGGCTTAAAGCCCAGCCGCCACCTTCAGCGCCGCCGCCTTGTCCGTCCGCTCCCACGTGAACTCCGGCTCCTCACGCCCAAAATGCCCATAAGCAGCGGTTTTTTCGTAGATCGGGCGCAGCAAATCCAGCATCTGGATGATGCCTTTGGGGCGCAGGTCGAAATGTGCGTTCACCAAGGCGGCGATCTTGTCGTCGCTGATTA
>JANNEZ010000316.1:0-2963 GCA_031379255.1 Rhodoferax sp.
GCCTGCCTTGGGTGGCCTGCGCATGCACTACCTGGACGAAAACCGGCGCGAAAACCGGCACCCAGGGGAGGGCGCTCAATGGACTTACCTGTGCCTGCACGGCAACCCAAGCTGGAGCTACATCTTTCGCAAAATGATCCCGGTGTTTCTGGAGTCGGGCACCCGGGTTGTAGCACCCGACATGCCGGGTTTTGGCAAAAGCGACAAACCAAAAAAAGACGAAGCCCACAGTTTCACCTGGCACCGCCAAATTCTCCTGGAGTTTGTCGAACGGCTTGACCTGCAGAATATTGTGCTGGTGGTGCAGGATTGGGGCGGCCTGCTTGGGCTGACCCTGCCAATGGCCGCCGCGCACCGGTACAAGGGCCTGCTCGTGATGAACACGATGTTGGCCACTGGTGACGTGCCGTTGACGCCAGGATTTTTGGGTTGGCGTGATATGTGCGCTAAAAATCCGGGGTTTGACATTGCCCGCCTGTTCGCCCGCGGCAACCCACACATGTCCACTCAAGAGTGTGCTGCCTACATGGCGCCTTATCCCGATGCCGGACACCGTGCGGCAACCCGGGCTTTTCCAGCGCTGGTTCCCGAATTTGCGCAGGCGGACGGTGCCGGCATCTCCCGCGACGCCCGTGACTTCTGGCAAAACCAATGGACAGGCCAAACTTTGATGGCCATTGGGGCCGCTGATCCGGTATTGGGCGAGCCCGTGATGCGCGCCTTGCAAAAAACCATTCGCAACTGTTCTGAACCCCTGGTGCTGCCCGAGGCCGGGCATTTCCTGCAGGAGCGCGGTGAAGGCATTGCGGCGGCGGCCGTGAAGTTTTTCGGGGCATGAAGAAACACATCTACATCTATTCGCCGTCGGGCGCCGTGCGTGACAAAGCGGCATTCCGCCGGGGCGTCAAGCGGCTCAAAACCCTCGGCCATGAGGTTGAAATCGACAGTGCAGCTTTGTCCAGCCACCAGCGATTCGCAGGTGATGACGAGACCCGCATTGCCGCCATCCACCGCGCCGCAGCCAGTGGCGCCGATGTCGCGATGATTTCGCGGGGCGGTTACGGCATTACACGAATTCTGAGCGGGATCAACTACAAGGCGGTCGCCAAAGGCATTGAGCGCGGCACACAATTTGTGGGTTTCAGCGATTTCACGGCCCTGCAAATGGCGCTGCTGTCCAAGGTGGGGCAAACCACTTGGGCTGGCCCGGCATTGTGTGACGACTTTGGCGTGGGACAGAATTCCAGCGACCCTGATGGGCATGACAGTGGCGCGGCACCATTGCCGGACGACATCATGGAGGATTGTTTTGGCGACCTGATCTCGGGGCAGGGTGAGGGCGCAGGTTGGCAGCAGGGCAAAGGTGCTGCCATTGGCGGAGACCTGACGATTCGGAGAGCAATGCTTTGGGGCGGCAACCTTGCGGTGCTCAGCGCGCTGGTTGGCACGCCCTACCTGCCCACGGTCAAGGGTGGCATTCTGTTCCTTGAAGATGTGGCCGAGCACCCCTATCGGGTGGAGCGCATGTTGACCCAGTTGCTGCATTGCGGGCTATTGGCGCAACAGAAAGCCGTGGTGTTGGGCCAATTCACCGCTTACAAATTGACTGCCCACGACAGGGGTTTCAGGCTGCAAAGTGTGGTTGATTGGCTGAGGAGCCGGATAAAGGCGCCGGTATTGACCAATTTGCCAGTTGGGCACGTCATGACCAAAGTGGTGCTCCCAGTGGGTTTGAAAGTCGATTTGTTGGCACAGGGCCGGGATGCGTTTCTGGTTTGGGGTCACGTCCACTGAGGGGTGTCGGATCAAGCCAACGCTTTTGTGCCAAGGCAAAATGTGTGTCACCCGCCACGTAACGCAATGCTCTAAACTTGCGCTATCAAAAAGTCGCCAGAATAAAGAATGAAAGTCCTGCGGGAATGAGTTCCCAGACGACCGTCAACTCCACTGTTGTTTTCGCCGACCTCATGGGCAGTACTGGCCTCTATGAGTCGACGGGCAATGCAACGGCCGCTCGCACCGTGACGCAATTGACCGACTGGATCAGCGAGGTCATTGTTGGAAATGAGGGGCGTGTCGTCAAAACCCTGGGTGATGGTGTTTTGGCGATCTTTGAAAAGAGCGCCAACGCGATCGAAGCGGTCGTCGAGATGCAGCGGCGCCACCAGAAGCACCTGAGCAGCGAAAGAGAGGCGATGCGCATGCCGATTCGGATTGGCATTGCGACGGGCGACATCGAAATAGTGCAGGGCGACTGCTTTGGCGATGCCGTCAACGTGGCCGCGCGCCTCAGCGATTTGAGCGGCGGCCATCAGATTTGGGCGACTGAGCAGGTGCTTCTGGGGTTGAGCGAAGGCCCAGGGGTTCGGTTCCGGCCGTTGGGGCCCATCACAGTGCGAGGGCGCAGCGAAGTGCTGAACGTCTGCCAGATCGACTGGAAGGTAGAAGACAATTCCGATCTGCTGACCATGCAGGCGGATTTTGACTCGATCATTCCGATGTCCTCCCACGATGCTCTGGGTGTTCAGATCAAGATGAGCTGGCTGGATCAGGTCAAAGAGTTCCGATCATTCGACTTGCCCGTCCGGATTGGCCGGTCGGTTGGTGTCGAGTTTGTGGTGAATGACCCGCGCGTTTCACGCGAACACAGCCGCATTGAATGGCGCAATGGCAGCATTGTTTTGGTGGATGTCAGCAGCTACGGCACATGGCTTCGTTTTGACGGCGCAAGCACCGCCCAATTGTTGCGCCGTGAGGAATGCGCCTTGCATGGGCAAGGTGAGATCGCCATGGGCGCGCCGTTCACTGATTTGAGCGTTCCGACGGTGATTTTCCTGGTGACCTAATCTTGTCTTTGGCCTTGCAGCACGTGACGGCGAGAGGTCTTGTGCGTGGGTGTTTCGTTGAACAATTCATGCGTCAAGTCAATATACTTAACTTAACATAATATACATCGTATAAAG
>JANNEZ010000348.1:0-4328 GCA_031379255.1 Rhodoferax sp.
GCTGCGCACCAGCTTCATGAACACGGCGGTGCGCAAGGTCACCACCGGGGCCATGCTCGATTCCTATTCGCTGCATTACGGCGAACCGGCGGGTGACAGCGGCCTGCGCCAATCATTGGCCAACAAGCTCGGTGCCATCAATGTGCAAGCCGCCCCCGGCCAGATCATCACCACTGTCGGCGCCACCCACGCGCTGGATATTGTCAGCCGCACGCTCTTGCGCGCGGGCGACTGCGTGATGGTCGAAGAGCCCGGCTGGGCCATCGAGTTCGCCCGCCTGGCCGCTTTGGGCCTGCGCATTTTGCCGGTGCCGCGCGGGCCCGACGGGCCGGATTTGGCGGTGATGGCCAAGTACTGCGAACTGCATCAAACGAAGCTGTTTGTCAGCGTGAGCGTGTTTCACAACCCCACCGGTTTTTGCCTCACGCCCGGCGCGGCGCACCGCGTCTTGCAACTGGCGAACCAGCACAACTTCCACATTGTTGAAGACGACACCTACAGCCACCTCGCCGCCGATCACGCCACCCGCCTGTGTGCGCTCGACGGTCTGCAGCGAACGATCTACGTCAGCGGTTTCGCCAAAATCCTCGCGCCGGGCTGGCGTGTGGGTTACCTCGCTGCGCCACACAACCTGGTAGAACGCCTGACCGACACCAAACTGCTGGCCACGCTCACCACCCCCGCGCTGCTGGAAAAGGCGCTGGCTTGGTGCATCGACCAGGGCCAGTTGCGCCGCCACGCGGCCCGCATCCGCGCGCGGCTGGACGAGGCCCGCACACGCAGCGTGAAACTCGCGCTGAAGGCCGGTTGCACCTTCGCCGCCCCGCCCGCCGGGCTGTTTGGCTGGGTCGATACCGGTGTGGACACGGATGCCTTGTCGCAGCGCGCGCTGGATGAGGGTTACCTGCTCGCCCCCGGCGCACTGTTCCACGCCGAGCGCCAGCCCAGCACGCTGATGCGCATCAATTTTGCGACCACGCAGGAGGCGGGGTTCTGGAAGGTGTTTGAGAGGCTGCGAGGGGAGATGTAGTGGCCTGACTTGGGCCGACTTGGTTCGATCTTGCAAGGATTCACCCCGCATGATATTCTTACCGTTTTGTAAGGAAAACCATGCAGGCCACGTTGACTTCCAAATCGCAGATCACCTTGCCCAAGTCTTTGCAGCAATGGCTGGGGGTGAAGCAAGGGGACAAGCTGGAGTTTGTGCTCGAAGAGGGCGGTGCCAGGGTGCAAAAGGCGGTGGGCTCGTCGTTTGGCAGTTTGCTGGGTTTGCTGCCGCCACCGGCCAAGGCGTACACCATCGAGGAAATGAATGACGCGATTGGCCTGGCCGTCGCCGAAAAGCACAGGCGGTCCTTGCGCGCAGCCCCGGCCCGGACGGGCAAAAACCGTGGCTGACTGCGCAGTGTGTCCCGCATGATCTCGCTTGACACCAATCTGTTGGTTCGCCTGCTGACCAACGACGAACCCAAGCAGGCCCAGAAAGTCCGCCATGCGCTTGACCAGGCTCAATTGGAACAAAAGCGGATTTGGGTCAGCGTGGTGGTGGCGTGTGAGCTGGTCTGGGTGTTGCAGCGCCTGTATGGCTACGACCAGGAGCAGATCGTTTTTGCGCTCAGCACGTTGCTTAAATTCCAGGGCCTGGAGTTTCAAAGTCCGCAGGCGATCAAAAAATCAGTGGGCGACATGCGACGTGGCCAGACGGACTTCGCCGATATTCTGATGGGGCATCTGAGCGTGGCTGAAGGTGCCGATTTTGTGTTGACTTTTGACAAGCAGGCCGCGAAGCTGGCGACGCACAAATTGTTGACGTGAATCAGCCCTTGAACGCCCCGTAAGCCGCATCCACCCCAGCCCCTCGGGTGAACTTGTGGCCTTCCGCCGCAAGAACAATCTCCAACGCCGATAGGGTCTGCATCGCGCAATCCAGGCGCGCGTTGTACCCCATCGCGCCGATGCGCCAGACCTTGCCGGCCAGCGGCCCGAAGCTGGTGCCGATCTCGATGTTGAAGTCGTTCAGCAGCGCGGCGCGCAATTTGTCGCCGTTGATGCCTTCGGGCACGTAGACGCCGGTTACGTTGGGCATTTTGTTGGCGGGGTCGCCATAGAGTTTGAGGTTCATGCCTTTCACACCGGCGACCACGGCGCGCGAGGCGGCGGCGTGGCGGGCGTAGACGTTCTGCAAACCCTCTTGCACGAAAATTCGGGCGCATTCGCGTGCGCCGTAGAGCATGGTGGTGGCTTCCGTGTGGTGGTTCAGGCCGGCGTCGCTCCAGTAGTCCATGACCATCGCCACGTCCATGTAGTTGCTGGCGATGCGGCTGCCCTGGCCGGGTGTGTAGTCAGTGGGGCGCAGGCCTTCTTCAATGTGGCGGCGCCGATAGATGGTTTCGGCCAACCGGTTGGAAAGCGTGATCGGCGACGCGCCTGAGGGGCCGGCCAGGCATTTCTGCAAACCGGCGGTGACGGCGTCCACCGCCCAGGCGTCCACCGGCAGCGGCGTGCCACCGCAGGATGCCGTGGCATCCACCTGCAGCATCGCGCCATAACGGTGGCAGAGTTCACCCAGGCCTTCGAGCGGCTGCAACATGGTGGTGGAGGTGTCGCCCTGGCAGACGGCGACCAATTTGGGTGAAAACGCCTTGAGCGCGCTTTCAATTTGCGCCAGGTCAAACACCGTGCCCCACTCGGCCTGGATCACTTTCACGTTGGCACCGCAACGCTGGGCAATTTCGTCGAGCAACTGGCCAAATCGGCCAAAGCTGCACACCAGCACCTTGTCGCCCGGTTCGATGGCCGACATCATCACCATCTCGATGGCCGAGCGGGCGGTGCCGTCCAACACCAGCGTCCAGTCGTTTTGCGTCTCGAAAAACGCGCGGTACAAAGCCATGGTTTCGCGCATCATGCCGCGGAACTGCGGGTCAAACTGGCCGAGCAACTGGGAGGACATGGCCTTCAAGACACGCGGATCGGCGTTGATGGGGCCGGGGCCCATCAGCAGGCGCGGGGCCGGGTTCAGCTCGTCGAACGCCGATGCCGGGTTCGCCAGCGGCGACAATTTGGGGAGCATGATGGCGGGCGGTGTGGAGAATTCTTGGCCTTGCATCGAAGTATCATAGCAAAAGTGTATACAAAAGTGTTTAAGATTTCCTGCCCGACGACCAGCCAGCCTGCCCCTGAATTTCTGAGCTGTTTTTTCTGATCTGAGTGATTTATGGCCAAGCCCTCCAGCCTGCACACCACTGCCTTCATCCACCCCAACCTGTACAAGGACTCGGTCGCGCTGATGCGTGTAGCCCAAGGTCTGCTGGCCATGCCGGGTGTGGTCAACGCCACCCTTCAAATGGGCAACCCGGCCAACAAGGAGATCCTTCATGAAGCCGGTTTGTTGACGGAGGCGGTGAATGACGCCGGCCCCAGCGACATCATGGTGGTGGTGCAGGCGCACACGGCAGCTGCCTGCGCGGCAGCAATCGAGGCGTCCCAATCCCAACTCGCCGGGCAGGAGAACTCCACCCCAAACACCGGCGCTGCCGCCCAGCTGGAGATCATTCCGCGCACCGTGGGCATGGGATTGGCGCGCCTGTCTGGCGCCAACATCGCGCAGATCTCGGTGCCGGGCGCTTATGCCGCTGCTGAGGCGCTCAAGGCCGTCAAGCAGGGGCTCAACGTTTTCATGTTCAGCGACAACGTGCCGCTGGCGCAAGAAGTCGCCATCAAGCAAGAAGCCGTTCGGCGAGGTGTGCTGGTGATGGGTCCCGACTGTGGCACCGCCATCATCGCGGGCGTGCCGCTCGGATTTGCCAACAACGTGCGGCAGGGCGTGATCGGTTTGGTGGCGGCTTCAGGCACCGGCTTGCAGGAAGTGACGACGCAGATCCACCGCATGGGCGCTGGCGTGAGTCATGCGATTGGCACCGGCGGGCGGGATGTGTACGCCGAGGTCGGCGGCTCGACCATGCTGCAGGGCATCCGCCTCCTTGCAAATGACGTGTCGACCCGGGTCATCGTGGTTGTCTCCAAGCCTCCAGCCGCGCAGGTCGCGCAAAAGGTCATGGCGGCGCTGGCGGCTGCGCGCAAACCTGCTGTGGTGGTGTTTTTGGGCAGCCGCGAGGCGTCGCCCGCCCAACATATCCACGTGGCGCGCACGCTGGCGGATTGCGCTGCCGTGGCGGTCAAACTTGCGGGCGCGCGGGCGGCGCCACTTGCGGGTTACCCGCTGCCGCGAAAGCCGGTGTTTGCGCCATCCCAAAAATTTCTGCGCGCCTTGTATTCGGGTGGAACCTATGCGTCAGAAGCGCAGATCCTGTGGGCCAGCGTGGGCT
>JANNEZ010000395.1:0-3303 GCA_031379255.1 Rhodoferax sp.
TGCCCACCGCCCAGTCGCAGTAGGTGAGGGCGCGTTCGGTAACAGCCTCTGCCGTGAGCGACGGCTTGAGTTCGCCCCACAGCGCAATGCCTTCGAGCAAGGTGCCGCTCTGGTTGACGCGCGGCAGACCGTAGCTCAAGGTTGAGTCGAGGTGGAAATGCGCGTCTGCAAAAGGCGGGCTGACCAGCAGGCCGGCGGCGTCCAGCACCTCGTGAGCGGCAGGGCGCAGGCTGCCCTGGGCGGCGCCCTGCAAGTCAACGAATTTGCCGCCATGCACACCCAGGGTCTGGTCTGTGCGGCCATCAGGCAGTGTGACGTGGGTGATGAGCAGGTCAAGCATGGCGAAGCCGGGTCACGCCGGAAGGCGAGGCGATGAGAGGATAATTAACATGGGTGTTAACAAGTTTAAAGGATTTTGCCACAATTTCGTTTAATTTTAATTTTATAATGCATAATGAATAATTATCATTCAATTTATATGCCAATAATAGTAGCAAACAAGTGATATATTACGTGACTTTATGATGATAAACAATCGAATTAATTTTGTAAAAATATTTATTTAGTCCCAAATATCCGATCCCCCGCATCCCCCAGCCCCGGCAAGATGTAGCCGTGGTCATTGAGCTGCCGGTCAATCGCGGCGGTGAAAATCGGCACTTCAGGGTGGGCTTTTTGCAGCGCGGCAATGCCTTCCGGGCAGGTGAGCAGGCAGACAAACTTGATCGATTTCGGGTGCAGTTCCTTGAGGCGGTCTACCGCCGCGATGGCCGAGTTGCCAGTAGCGAGCATCGGGTCCACGATGATCACGTCGCGGTCTTGCATGTCGTGTGGCATCTTGAAGTAATACTCCACCGCCACCAGGGTTTTCGGGTCGCGGTAGAGGCCCACATGGCCTACGCGCGCGCCTGGCACCACATTCAACATGCCTTCCAGAATGCCGTTGCCCGCCCGCAAAATCGACACGAAGACCAGTTTCTTGCCGTCGATGACCTTGCTCTGCATCTTCTCCAGCGGCGTCTCGATTTCAATCTCGTGCGTAGGCATGTCGCGGGTGACCTCATAGGCCATCAGCGCGGACAACTCGTTGAGCAGGCGGCGAAAGCTGCTGGTGGACGCGTCCTTGCGGCGCATCAGCGTGAGTTTGTGCTGCACCAAGGGGTGGCTGACCAGATGGATTTTGTTGTTCACGGCGTCGGGGGTGTTGTTCATGCAGGTGCCTGTGGGTTGGGTGAATCTGGGAAAACAGGATTAAAAAACCGTGCCATCGCTCTCGATGTTCAAGGGCGGCGTGCCGCCGCGCAAGCGCTGTGCCAGGGCGCGGCCGGCCGCCCAGGTGCCGCCTTCGAGCACGCAAGCCAGCGGCATCTGGTGCTCTGTGAGCCCGAGCTGCGCGCGCACCAGCGGCGCGAGTTCATCGAGCAGGGCCACTGTCAGGGCGCGCCACTCAACGATTAGCTCGTCGCCGACCTGGTGGGTGGCTTGCGCCCGCGCCGGGTCTTTGAAGCCGATCACCCCGGTGTCGAGCAGCAGGCCGCCGTTGCGGTATTCGGGCAGGCCGGTCAACTGGTCCAGGCCGGTGACTTTGATGCCAGCCCACTCGAAAGGCTCCAGCAGCGAATAAGTGAGCCACTGCGAGAGTTTGTGGAAAGGCATCCAGCCAGCCGTTGCGCCTTCGCCTTGAACCGCGCTGTGGCGCCAGCAGTCGCCCAGGGCCACAGAATCGCCGGCTTCTGGCTTGAGCGTGTTCTGCGCGGGCCAGATGGGGGACAGCGTGGCCAGCAAGGCAGAAAGAATGTCGTGCGCCCCAACACCACTTGGATCGCCGTTCGTCCCGGGCTTGGCCTGTCCTGAGCTTGTCGAAGGGTCGAAGCCTCGCTGCCCTTCGACAAGCCCGGGACGAACGGGGTTTGCGGAACGGGTCAGGTGATCAAACAGCCGCCCTGGGCGGCATTGCCCGCCCGCGCCGCCAAACACCTCCGGTTGCGACTCGATCACTCCACCCAGGCGCCGCAACAAGGCGGCACGGCCTTCGAGCCCGACCAGCAGTTTGTCTTTGGCGACCTGAAACGCATCGCCCAGTTGGCGCGCCGTCACCGCCTGCAGGCCGGCCGCGTCGGCCTGGCAAGGCTGCGTCGGTTTGCTGGAAAAAAGGCCGGTCGTGAAGGCGTTGAAACTGGCGACGCCCAAACCTTCGGAGCGCGAATAGGTCTGGCCAGAACGTGCATCAACGTACTGCCACTGCGGCCCGGCGCCTGCGTCCAGCAACACGCTGACAATTGCCAGATCGATGTGGGCGCGGGCGCGATTGGCGGCAGAGACCTTCCCCAGCTCGTCGTTCAATCGCCCGAGGCGGTCAACGCCTCCGGCTTCGAAATGCCGCCAGCGGCTGTGGTACGGGATGTCCAGGCTCGGATAACGCTCGCGGGTGGTCTCGACAACCCGCGCGGCACACGGCAACAGGGCCGCATCGTCCACCGTGAACCAGGCCGACTGTCCGGCGCGCGCGCGCGCCAGCAAGCCACGCGCCCGAGCGCGGATGGCCATTGTGGAGCGCAAAGTCGCCGCAGCGCTTGCCGCAGAATTCATTCGTCCAGCCCCCGCCCTTTGGCGATTTTCAGTTGCTCGGCATCCGGCACTTCACCCGGTGTGAAGTAACCGGCGGCCATTTTGGCGTCCATCTCCACACGGGCGTCTTCGGGAATCAGGCCATCGGGGATGTTCACACGCTCGACCACCTCGATGCCGGCGCGGGTGATGGCGTCGTATTTCATGTTGCTCATCGAGACCAGCCGGTGGATTTTGCGGATGCCCAGCCAGTTCAGCACGTCGGGCATCAGCTCCTGGAAGCGCATGTCCTGCACGCCTGCTACACATTCGGTGCGGTTGAAATACTGGTCGGCCGTATCACCGCCGGGTTGGCGTTTGCGCGCGTTGTAGACCAGGAATTTGGTCACTTCACCCAGCGCCCGGCCTTCCTTGCGGAAATAACTCACCAGGCCCACGCCACCCCGCTGCGCGCCCTGGATGCATTCTTCAATGGCGTGCGTGAGGTAAGGGCGGCAAGTGCAGATGTCGGAGCCAAACACGTCTGAGCCATTGCATTCATCGTCTACCCGGGCAGTCAACTCCACGGCTGGGTTGGCCAGGTCGCGCGGGTTGCCAAAGTTGTTGGCGGTCAGGCCCCCAATTGGCGGCAAAAATACTTCCAAATCGCTGCGGGTGACCAACTCGGGGTACATGCCGCCGGTTTCTTCAAACAACACGCGGCGCAGGTCGGCCTCGGAGCAATTGAATCGTTTG
>JANNEZ010000416.1:0-4094 GCA_031379255.1 Rhodoferax sp.
CGCCACGCAACTGGCGCACCAGTTCCACAATGTGGTTCAGGCCCCAGACATGCGCCTGCGACAACAAGCCGCCATGCGTATTCGTTGGCAGCGCGCCACCGAGTTTCAGGCGACCGCCCTGTACAAACGGGCCGCCTTCACCTTTGGCGCAAAAACCCATGTCTTCGAGTTGGCGGATCACGGCATAGGTGAAACAGTCGTAAATCTCGGCCACGTCAATGTCGGCCGGCGTCACTCCGGCCATCTGAAAAGCGCGGGGCGCTGCCTTGGCGATGCCGAGGCTGGTCATGTCCGGGCGCTGCGTGATCGCGCCGGGTGAGTCTGGGTGCCCTTCAGCCACACCCGAAATATAGACCTTGCGGTGGCGCAAATCGCCTGCGCGTTCAGTGGCGCTGATCACCACTGCCGCCCCGCCGTCGCTCTCCAGACTGCAATCGAGCAGGCGGAAGGGGTCGGCGATCATGCGGGAGTTGCGGTGGTCTTCCAGTGTGATGGGCTTTTTCATCACGGCATTGCCATTGAGCAGGGCGTGTTCGCGGCAGGCCACCGCCACCTCGCCAAACTGCTCGATGGTGGTGCCGTACAGCGCCATGTGGCGGCGGGCCATGGGCGCGTACAACTGCGCTGGGGCGGCAGCACCCATGGCGTATTCAAACTCGGTGACAAAGTGGAACTGCGGCATGTTGTGGATGCGCGCGCCAGCCTTGTTGGCGGCTGCGCTCACATTGCGCCCAAAGGTGATCAGCACATGGTTGCAGGCGCCGCTGGCCACGGCCGCCGCAGCACATTGCAGAGCCATGGCCGGGCTCGCGCCACCGTGCGGAACCACGGCAGAGAAGCGCAAATCGGGCAAGCCGAAGTTGTCGATGAAATCGTCGGCTGTGCCGCTGACAAGGCCAATCGGAATGATGCCGTCGATGTCTTTTGGGCAGAGGCCCGCGTCGTTGATGGCTTTGAGCGACGACTCGATTTGCAGTTCAAACGCGGTCTTGGTCGAGCCGCGCATGTAGGCAGTCTCTCCTATTCCCGTCACACAGGATTTGTCACGCAGGCTCAAAGCAGGCTCCCTGATTCTGACGGCTCACTGGCTCTTTTCATTCCATTTTCGCGCCGGACAACTGAACCACCTCTTTCCACTTCACACGTTCGCGCTCGGCAAAAGCGGCGGTTTCCAGCGGTGTGCTTGAGACTGCGCGGGCGCCGGTTTCAAGGAAACGCTGCTGCATGGCAGGCTCGGCGGCAATCGCCTGAATGGCAGCCGACAGCTTGGCCACTACCGCTGCAGGCGTGCCTTTGGGCACCACAAACGCGCCCCAGGACGTGATGACGAAATCACGCACGCCTGCTTCCGCCATCGTAGGCACTTCAGGCAGCGTCGGCCAACGGTCTGCTGCTGTCACAGCCAGGGCCCTGACTTTGCCCGACTTGATCAAGGGTGTGTAACTGGCAATGTTGTCGATGGCAAAGTCGGTGTCTCCGGCGATCAGCGCCGGCATCGATTGGGCCGCGCCGCGGTAGGGAATATGCACCGCCGTGAGATTGGTGCGCGCGCGGAAAAGCTCGCCTGACAAATGCGGCGTGGTGCCCACACCGGCAGAACCGAAACTTACACCCTTGGCTTGTTTGCGCCCCCATTCCAGAAACTCCTGCACGGTTTTGGCCGGGTGATTGGCAGAGACCACAAATGCGTTGCAGTTTTGCCAGATCATGGAGACGTAGTCGAAATCTTTCACTGGGTCGTAACCCAGGTTCGAAAACAGGAACTGGTTGATCGACAAAGTGCCAATCGTGGCTGACGCGATGGTATATCCGTCTGCGGGAGCCGCTTTCACAGCCTGCATGCCAATGTTGCCGCCGGCGCCGGTTTTGTTGTCCACCACGAAGTTCTGGCCCAGCCGGCCCTGCAGTTTTTCTGCGAGGGCGCGAGTCAGGATATCGGAGGCGCCGCCTGCCGTGAACGGAACGATGATTTTGACCGTGGCTTCCGGCCAGTTGGCGGTCTGGGCGAATGCGCCGGGCAGTGCCAGAGGCAGGGTGGCACTCGCGGCGCCCTGAATGATGGAACGGCGTGTGATCATGGTGTGGTTTCCTTTTGGGGTGAAAGGCGGGCAGTCCGCTTGGCTGAATTGTCGACTTGTGTGATTGCCAGCATCATGACCGCTTCACGAATGTCGTCATTCATGGCCATTCCTCATGAGGCTTTGCCGGCTTTGGGCAGCAGGGCATTGCCAATGATCTGGCGCATGACCTCCACCGCGCCGCCACCCACACGGCACATGCGCGCGTCGGCAAAGGCGCGGGCAATCGGGTATTCCCACATGTAGCCCCAGCCGCCGAAGAACTGCAGGCACTCATCCATGACCCGGCCCTGAAGCTCGGTCGTCACCAGTTTGGCGGCAGCGGCGTCGGTTGAGTCGAATTTACCTTGCAGATGCAACTCGATGCAGCGATCCACAAACACGCGTTGCGCCAACACCTCGGCATGCAAACCGGCCAGTTTGAAACGCGTGTTCTGGAAATCGCCCAGCGTGTGGCCAAACATCGTTCGTTCGGTCACGTAGTCAATCGTCCATTGCAGCGCGGCTTCAGAACTGGAGACGCCGCGAATCGCCTGCACCAGGCGCTCCTGCGAGAGTTGCGTCATCAGCATCGAAAACCCGGCGCCTTCGGCGCCAAGCAAGTTGCTCACGGGCACGCGCAGGTCGGAGAAAAAAAGTTCGGAGGTGTCCTGCGCCTTGCAGCCGATTTTTTCCAGCTTGCGCCCGCGCGTAAAACCCGGTCGGTCGGTCTCCACCAGGATCAGGCTGACGCCTTTGCCGCGCGCTTTCGGGTCGGTCTTGCAGGCCAACAGCAGCAGGTCTGCGCTGTGGCCATTGGTGATGAACACCTTTTGACCGTTGATGACGTAGTCGTCACCATCACGGATGGCTTGTGTGCGCATGGCCTGCACGTCGCTGCCGCCCGAGGGCTCGCTCATCCCCAGGGCGACCACCACTTCGCCGGTGGCCATTTTGGGCAGCCACTTTTGCTTTTGCTCCTCGGTGCCGAAATCAACCAAATAGGGTGCCACGATGTCGGAATGCAGGTAAAAAGTCGGCCCGGTGGCGCCAGCGCGCGCCATCTCTTCAATCAAGATCGTGCTGTAAAGGAAGTCGCCGCCCATGCCGCCGTATTGGTCAGGCACGTTGCAGCACAGAAGGCCCAGTTCTGCGGCCTTGTGCCACAGCGAGCGGGGAACCTGGCCGGCTTTTTCCCAATCGGCATGGAAGGGCGTGACGTGTTCTGCAATGAAGCGGCGCACGGTATCCCGAAAAACATCGTGATCCGGGCTGAAGAGAGTGCGTGGAATCATGGGGGTATCAGTTTCAAGCCGCGGCCGCGCACACGCCGCCCTGGGTGGTCAAGGTCGCAATGCTGGCTTCGTCAAAGGCGCATTCGCGCAGAATTTCCGCGCTGTGTTCACCCAGGTTGGGTGGCAGCCGCGTGATCGCGGGCGGCGTGGCGCTCATGCCAATGGCGTTGCGCGGCATGCGCAAGGTGCCTTCGGTCGGGTGCTCGGCCATTTCCCAGAACTTGACACTCTCCAGATGCGGATCAGTGGTCAGGTCTTCGAGTGTGTTGACCACTGAAAACGGAATGTCTTGCGGGGTCAACAGCGACAACCACTCGGCATTGGTTTTGCGGGCGACCTGGCGTTCGATTTCGTCCCAAACCTCGCGAAAGTGTTTCTGGCGCGCAGCAAAGGTGGAAAACCGCTCGTCTTTCATGATCTGCGGCTCGCCGGCCAACGCAAAGAAGCTGCGCCAGTGCGCGTCGGAATACGGCAGCAGCGCCAGATATCCGTCTTTTGTCTTGTAGGGCCGGCGCGTCGCCGAGCTCACGGGCAAATATCCCATAGGCCCCAGCGGCGGTTCAAACGCATAACCCCACTGGTGCTCCAGCATGTTGAAGGCGGCCATGGTTTCGAACATGGCGATGTCAACCTGCTGGCCTTCGCCGGTGCGCATGCGGTGCATCAGCGCCAGCACGATCGCATAGGCCGCGTGTACACCACTGATTTTGTCGGCCACGATGGTCGGGATGAAGCGCGGTTG
>JANNEZ010000420.1:0-1681 GCA_031379255.1 Rhodoferax sp.
CACGCCTGTTGCCACAACCCAACAGGCTACGACATCACGCCGGCGCAATGGGACCAGGTTGTCGCCACCGTGAAAGCCCGTGGGCTCACCGCGTTCCTCGACATGGCCTACCAGGGTTTTGGCTACGGCCTCAAGGAAGACGGCGCGGCGGTGCAGAAGTTTGTCGACGCCGGCCTCACGTTTTTTGTCTCCACCTCGTTCAGCAAGAGTTTCAGCCTGTATGGCGAACGCGTCGGCGCTTTGAGTGTTTTGTGCAACACCAAGGAAGAATGCGAACGCGTGTTGAGCCAGCTCAAGATCGTCATCCGCACCAACTACAGCAACCCGCCAACGCACGGTGGCGCCGTGGTGGCGGCGGTGTTGAACGACCCCGCCCTGTGCGCCCTGTGGGAGGGCGAACTCGCGGAAATGCGGGTGCGCATCAAGTCGATGCGGCAAAAACTGGTCGATGGCCTGAAGGCTGCCGGGGTGAAGAAAGACATGGGCTTCGTCACCAAACAGATCGGCATGTTCAGTTATTCAGGGTTGACGAAGGATCAGATGACGCGCCTGCGCAATGAGTTTGGCGTGTATGGCACCGACACCGGCCGCATGTGTGTGGCCGCGCTGAACAGCAAAAACATCGACCATGTGTGCGCGTCGATTGCCAAAGTAATAGCCTGAATTCAAAAAGAGCCCGATCATGACCAGCAGACGACTCATTACACGGTTCTGCAAACCGGCGCTGGCCCTGTTTGCGGGTTTCGCCGCCAGCTCTGCGCTGGCATGGGGCAACCACACCTTGGCCGCCTACCGCGCGTTTGACACCATGCCCGAGGTGGCCACGGCAGCGGCCGTTGTTGTCGAGCCGCTGGAGGTTTTCCTGAAGGCGCAGGAAAAGCCGATTGAAGAGTTGCTCAAGGCACAGGAAACCTGGGCCGTGGCCAACATCACAGCCTACCCGCCCCGGCCCGCCCCGCTTGCCTTCAAGGCCGACGCTGGCCGCAGCGATGAAACGCGGCGGCTGGCATTTTTCAACGCCCTGCGCATTGCCGCTGACAGCCGCTTCGCCCTGTTTTACGAATTGGACGCCGGCGCCCCGACGGACGGTTTGGTGTTCCAGCGCCACGTGGACGTGAGCACCTTGCCGGGTATGCCCAATGCGCCCAAGCGGTTTGCAGCGGTCAAAGCAGGCGACGCCATCGCCCCTCTCAAAGTGCTGGCCAGCGCCTCTTACGAGCCGGATTACGGACTCGACATCAATGTGTGGGAGGACAGCCCGTCTGACTGGGGCAAAGTCTATGGCTTTGGCAAGTTGCCATTTGGCAACCCGAAGCTCAATTTTTCGACCCAGGCGCCGTTTCACATGGGCTTCTACTATGAAGACAAAATCCTCTACCTGGCGGCGCCGTTTCTGAAACGCACCTTTCCCATGCTGCGGGCCCACCAGTATGCCGGGTTGGCGGCGCTGGCGTTTCGGTCCGGCCACGCCTACTGGGGCTGGCGCTTCACTGGCCTGGCCCTGCACTACGTGCAGGACCTGACACAGCCCTACCACGCCAATTTGTCGCCCGGAACATCCACGCTGGCCTTGTTGTGGACAAACGCCCTGTCGATGGCCGGTTTCCCGAAAATGCGCGAGGAAACCATCACCCTGCTCTCCAACCGGCACCTCGCGCTCGAGAATTACCAGGGCCGAGCG
>JANNEZ010000455.1:0-14752 GCA_031379255.1 Rhodoferax sp.
CACGCCTGACACCGAGGCCGAGATGGCGGGCCTGGTCAAGGGCTGCATCGACCTGGGTTTGACCATCATCCCGCGCGGCGGCGGCACCGGGTACACCGGCGGCGCCATTCCCCTGACCTGGAAAAGCGCCGTCATCAACACTGAAAAGCTTGAAGCCATGACCGAGATGGAAATGGTCAGCCTGCCCGGCCTAGCCCAACCCGTAGCCACAGTGTGGTCAGAGGCTGGCGTAGTCACCCAGCGCGTGGCCGATGCGGCCGAGCGCGCAGGTTTTGTATTTGCGGTAGACCCTACCAGCGCCGAGGCCAGCTGTATTGGCGGCAACATCGCCATGAACGCAGGCGGCAAAAAGGCTGTGCTGTGGGGCACGGCGCTGGACAATTTGGCCTCGTGGCGCATGGTGACGCCCGAGGCCAAATGGCTGGAAGAGACGCGGCGTGACCACAACATGGGCAAGATCCATGACGTGGCGCTGGCCAGTTTCGAGCTGAAATACTTCAGCGCCGACGGCAAGACACTCGAGCGTACCGAGCGCCTCGACATTCCCGGTAACACCTTCCGCAAAGAGGGCTTGGGCAAAGATGTGACCGACAAGTTATTGAGCGGCCTGCCGGGAATCCAGAAAGAAGGTTGCGACGGCCTGATCACAAGTTGCCGCTGGGTGTTGCACCGCATGCCCACGCACGTGCGAACGGTCTGCCTGGAGTTTTTTGGCGAAGCCAAAACGGCCGTGCCCAGCATCGTGGAAATCAAGGACTTCATGTTCGCGGAGCAAAAGCGCAGCGGCGTGCTTCTCGCGGGGCTTGAACACCTCGATGACCGCTATCTGAAAGCCGTGGGTTACGCGACCAAGTCGAAACGGGCCAGTTTGAACCAGTCAGGCTCCGACCTGCCGAAAATGGCGCTGTTCGGCGATATCGCCGGTGACGACGCCGACGCGGTTGCCCGCGCCACGTCCGAGGTGGTGCGCATCGCCAACTCCCGCAGCGGCGAGGGTTTCATCGCCATCAGCCCCGAGGCGCGCAAAAAGTTCTGGCTGGACCGCAAACGCACGGCGGCCATCAGCAAACACACCAACGCCTTCAAGATCAATGAAGACGTGGTGATCCCGCTGCCGCGCATGGCCGAATACACCGACGGCATCGAACGCATCAACATCGAGCTCTCGCTGCAGAACAAGCTGAAACTCTGCGACGCTTTGCAGGAATTTTTGACGCGGGGCAATTTGCCTTTGGGCAGGCATGAGGACGTGAACGAGATCGCCTCGCCCGACCTGCTGGCCGAGCGGGTGGCGCAGGCGCTGGCGCTGATTGACGAGGTGAAGACGCAGTGGGCCGGGTGGTTGGACGATGTGGACGCGCTGTTCCCGCAACTACAAAACCATTCGCTGCGCGCGAGCTGGAAAACGCAGATCAAGGCCAAACTGGCCGGCATCTTCAGCGGCGCGGCCTTCGCGCCCATCCTCGCGGAATGTGTGGCCGTGCACAAACGCGTGCTCAAGGGCCGCGTCTGGGCGGCCCTGCACATGCACGCGGGCGACGGCAACGTGCACACCAACATCCCCGTGAACAGCGACGACTACGCCATGCTGCAGGCGGCGCATGGCGCGGTGAGACGCATCATGGCGCTGGCACGTTCGCTCGGTGGCGTGATCTCGGGCGAACACGGCATCGGCATCACCAAACTCGAATATTTGAGCGATGAAGAGTTGAAGCCGTTTGCCGATTACAAGGCGCGTATCGACCCAACCGGGATTTTCAACAAGGGCAAGCTGTTGCGGTCTGACACCTCGGTTTCACGCAAGCGCCATGCCGATTTGACCAATGCCTACACGCCGTCATTCGGGCTGATGGGGCATGAATCACTGATCATGCAGCAAAGCGACATTGGCGCGATTGCTGATTCGGTGAAAGACTGCCTGCGCTGCGGCAAGTGCAAACCGGTCTGCGCGACCCACGTGCCGCGCGCAAACCTGCTCTACAGCCCGCGCAACAAGATCCTCGCCACGTCCCTGCTGGTGGAAGCGTTTTTGTACGAGGAGCAGACCCGCCGCGGCATCTCCATCAAACACTGGCAGGAGTTTGAAGACGTGGCCGACCACTGCACGGTGTGCCACAAATGCCTCTCGCCGTGCCCGGTGGACATCGATTTTGGCGAGGTCTCGATGAACATGCGCAACCTCTTGCGCAAGATGGGGCAGAAGTCTTTCCGCCCCGGCAACGCGGCGGCGATGTTGATGCTCAATGCGACGAACCCGCAAACCATCAAGCTGATGCGCACGGCGATGGTCGATGTGGGCTTCAAAGTGCAGCGTTTTGCCAACCAGGTGCTGCGGGTCGCGGCCAGGGCGCAAACCGCCAACCCCCCGGCGACTGTGGGCGCGGCGCCGATCAAGGAACAGGTGATTCACTTCATCAACAAGAAGATGCCTGGAGGGTTGCCGAAAAAAACCGCGCGGGCGCTGCTGGACATAGAAGATGCGGATTACGTGCCCATCATCCGCGACCCTGTCAAAACCTCGGCTGAAACCGAAGCGGTTTTTTACTTCCCCGGCTGTGGCTCCGAGCGGCTGTTTTCGCAAGTGGGGCTCGCCACACAGGCGATGCTCTGGCATGCCGGCGTGCAAACCGTGTTGCCGCCGGGCTATTTGTGTTGTGGCTATCCGCAGCGCGGCAGCGGCCAGTATGACAAGGCCGAGAAGATCATCACCGACAACCGGGTGTTGTTCCACCGCGTCGCCAACACCCTCAATTACCTCGACATCAAGACCGTGGTGGTGAGTTGCGGCACTTGTTACGACCAGTTGCAGGGGTACCAGTTCGACAAGATATTCCCGGGCTGCCGCATCATCGACATCCACGAGTACCTGCTCGAAAAAGGCATCACCCTCGCGTCCGCCGGTGTGGCGCAGGGCGCCTACCTGTACCACGACCCGTGCCACAGCCCGCTGAAAAACCAGGAGCCGATGAAAACGGTCAAGGCGCTGGTGGGCGAGCGCGTGCTGAAAAACGAACGCTGCTGCGGCGAGTCCGGCACGCTGGGGGTGACGCGGCCTGACATCGCCACGCAAGTGCGCTTTCGCAAGGAAGAGGAGTTGCGCAAGGGTGCCGATGAGCTGCGCGCTCTGAGTATGGCTGCTGGCGGCCCGGCGCTGGTTGCAGGCAAAGGCAATGTGAAAATTCTCACCAGCTGCCCGAGTTGCCTGCAAGGCCTCTCGCGTTACGGCAATGACCTGAACAACGGACTGCTGGAAGCCGACTACATCGTCGTTGAGATGGCCAGGCTGATCCTGGGCGAAGACTGGCTGCCCGACTACGTCAAGGCGGCGAATTCAGGCGGCATCGAGCGGGTTCTGGTGTAACGGCCCGGATAATCGACGTCAGACATTCAAACGAGGATTCGATCATGGCCGGTTTGCAAGCAGGTGCGCCCACTCCCACCAACCTCACCGTGCACAGCCAGTCGCGCGTGCTCGAGGTGGACTTTTCAGACGGCAGCCAATTCCGCATCCCGTTTGAGCTGATGCGTGTGTATTCGCCGTCCGCCGAAGTGCAGGGCCACGGGCCGGGGCAGGAAATCCTGCAAACCGGCAAACGCGATGTGGCGCTCAGCAGTCTCGAGCCGGTGGGCAACTACGCGGTGCAGCCGACGTTTTCTGATGGCCACTCCAGCGGCATCTTCTCCTGGGACTACCTGTATTTTTTGGGCTCCGAGCAGGACAAGCTCTGGGCCGATTACAGCGCCCGCCTCAAGGCTGCTGGCGTTGACCGCGACGCGCCGATGCTGGCAGCCGGTGGCCACGCGTGCGCCAGCCATTAAAATAGTTGTTTATTAATTTTAATTTAAAGTTTGTATTTATTTGAATCAAATTTAATACTAAAAATATAGCAATAAATCAAATAAATACGTGACTTGATTTTATATTCATTTAAATAGTTATTTTTAGAAAAATTTAATTTAGTCAAATTGAACACCCATGGCTTCCACTCATTTTGGTTTTGAAAAAGTAGACGACAGCGCCAAAGCGGCCAAGGTGCGCGGCGTGTTTGATTCGGTGGCCCCGAAATACGATCTGATGAACGACGTGTTGTCGATGGGCCTGCACCGCGCCTGGAAGGCCTACACCGTGCTGGTGGCCAACTTGAAGGAAGGTTCCCGGGCGCTGGACATCGCGGGCGGCACCGGCGACCTGGCGCTGGCACTTGCCAAACAGGTCGGCAAGAGCGGCCAGGTGGTGCACACCGACATCAACGAAGCCATGTTGAGAAATGGCCGCGACCGCCTGCTGGACGCAGGGCAAAACTTGCCGACACTCGTGTGTGATGCCGAGAAGCTGCCGTTTCACGACAACTATTTTGACGTGGTGAGCGTGGCCTTTGGGCTGCGCAACATGACCCACAAAGACGTCGCGCTGGCCGAAATGAACCGCGTGCTCAAACCGGGCGGCAAACTGCTGGTGCTCGAATTCTCCAAAGTCGCCAAACCGCTTGAAAAAATCTACAGCTGGTACTCCTTCAAGGTGTTGCCGCGCCTGGGGCAACTCGTCGCCGGCGATGGGGAGAGTTACCGCTACCTGGCCGAGTCGATCCGCATGCACCCCAACCAGGCCGAGCAAAAGGCCATGATGCAGGCCGCCGGCTTCGGGCATGTGGACTGCCACAACCTCACGGGTGGTGTGGTTGCCCTGCACGTTGGCATCAAGTGCTGAAACGCCTGTGTGGCGTTTTCAACCCAATAGTGTTTGCACCTATAGGGGCTTTGCGGCTTTTGCGGCGCAACCCGTGATAATCAATGGCACAAATTCACGCCGGGCGGCGGCTTGCAATTCCGGTCTTTGCAAGCACATGGGTTGAACGGGCATGGGTTTGAACACACGTTCGATTTTTGGAGGCACTATGAAAATCTGGAGTCTGGTTCTTGCGGTGGCGATGGGCCTTGCCGGTGTCAATGCCGAGGCCAAGCGCCTGGGTAGTGGCAAATCGGTGGGCAAACAGTCCAGCAACGTGACGCAACGTGACGCCACTCCGGGCGCGCCCGGCGGCGGCGCACAAAATGCCGTCAAACCGGCGGCTCCGGCGGCGGTGCCTGCTGTGGCGCCGAAAAAGCCCTGGGGCGCCATGCTCGGTGGCTTGGCGGCCGGACTCGGCCTGGCCTGGTTGGCGAGTTCGCTTGGCCTGGGCGAGGCCTTTGGCAACATCCTGATGTTCGGCTTGCTGGCGCTGGGTGTGATGATGGCCATCGGCTGGTTCATGCGCAAGCGTGCCGCGCAAGGGCAGGGCGCGGTTCAAAGCCGGTCTCCCTTTGCCTTTGAAGGCGCAAACGCAGGATCCGGTGCGGGAACGGGCGCCAACGGTGTTCCCATTTCGTCTCCGGCCCAATACAGTCCGGCCAACGTCGGCAACGACGCCTCTGCCCGACCCTGGGAGCGTTCCAGCGGCATGCCCCTGGACAGCGCCCGTGTTGGTGGCTCGATGATCGGCGCCGGGCTCACCCCGGCACAAGGCTGGAGCGTGCCGGCCGATTTTGACTCGGCCAGTTTTCTGGATGCCGCCAAAGGCAATTTCGTCAGCCTGCAGGCCGCCTGGGACAAGTCGGACATCGCGGCGTTGCGGGCCATGATGACCGACAGCATGCTGCAGGAAATCCAGGCGCAGCTGGCAGACCGCGAAACCCATACCGGCGGCCCGGTCAACCACACTGAAGTCGTCATGATCGAGGCGAAACTGCTGGGCATCGAAGACCTGGGTCAAGACTACATGGCCAGTGTCGAGTTTTCCGGCATGATCAAGGAAGACCCGGCCAGCGGCCCCAACCCGTTCCGCGAAGTCTGGAACCTCACCAAACCCAAGAGCGGCAACATGGGCTGGCTGGTGGCCGGCGTCCAAGCCCTGCAATAAGCGGGCCTCTAGGCCAGGGCGCAGGAAGTGCGCCCCTAGAATGGGGACATGGCAACATCGTCCCCATTTCCGTTTCCCTTGCCAACGTCCTTGACACCACCGGCCTGGGCGGCCGATGAAATCCAACGGCGTCTGGTTCTGCTGCTCAACCACGTGTTGCAGCAGGAACCCGAAGCAATGAGCCGGCTCGCGCGAAAAAAGGGGCAGATAGCATTGGTGAAGTGGCGCGAATTTGCCATTCGGTTTCTCGTCACACCCGCTGGCCTGCTGGACTTGGCAGATCCGCAAAGCACCGCGAATCTCACGCTTGAAGTCACCCAGCAATCGCCGCTGGAGATTGTTCAGGCGCTTTTCAAAGGCGACAAACCCGACATCCGCGTTGAAGGCGACGTGCAACTGGCCGCCGAAGTGAACTGGCTGGTCGACCACGTGCGTTGGGACGTGGAAGAAGACCTGGCGCGTATCGTCGGCGATGTGCCGGCCCGCGCCATCGGCCAGGCCGCGCGCCGCTTTGGCGACGCCTTGCGCGCTTTTGCCCGGCCCCGAAGCAGCCCTGCGGCGCCCGGCAGCACGTCCGCATGAGCCGGGTTTTCCGCAGCGCCTTCATCGTCTGGGTGGTACTGCGGTACGGCCTGGATGAATTGGTGCTGACCAGCTTTCAGAAGCCTTGGCTGCGTATGGTGGCGCGCATTGTGTCGGTGGGGCGCAACTTGAACGCCCCGCGCGGCCAGCGCCTGCGTGAGGCGCTGGAGCGGCTTGGCCCGATTTTCGTCAAGTTTGGGCAAGTGCTTTCCACCCGGCGTGACCTGATGCCGCTGGACATCGCCGACGAACTGGCGCGGCTGCAAGACCAAGTGCCTCCGTTCAGCTCCGATGTGGCCGTGGCCATCATTGAAAAGGCGCTTGGCAAACCTGTGTCGCAGGTGTTTTCGGTGTTTGAGCGCGAACCGGTGGCCAGCGCTTCCATCGCGCAGGTTCATTTCGCCAAACTGGTGAACCGGCAGGGGCAGGAGAAAGACGTGGCTGTGAAGGTGTTGCGCCCGGGCATGCTCGAAGCGATTGAAAAAGACCTCAGCCTGATGCGCATGATGGCGGGCTGGGTTGAGGGACTTTCCGACGATGGCAAACGCCTTAAGCCGCGGGAAGTGGTGGCCGAGTTCGACAAATACCTGCACGACGAGCTCGACCTGGTGCGCGAGGCTTCCAGCGCGGCGCAGTTGCGGCGCAACATGGCGGGTCTCGACCTGGTCATGATTCCGGAAATGTACTGGGATTACTGCACCAACGACGTGCTGGTGATGGAGCGCATGGTTGGCGTGCCGATCAGCCAGGTCGCACGCCTGCGCGAAGCCGGCGTGGACATTCCCAAGCTGGCCAGCGACGGCGTGACGCTGTTTTTCACACAGGTGTTTCGTGACGGGTTTTTCCATGCGGACATGCACCCCGGCAACATCCAGGTCAGCATTGAGCCGGCCACATTTGGACGTTACATCTCTCTGGATTTCGGCATTGTCGGCACCTTGACCGAAGTCGACAAGGAATACCTGGCGCAAAACTTTACAGCGTTTTTCCGGCGTGACTACAAACGCGTGGCCGAATTGCACATCGAATCCGGTTGGGTGCCCGCCGGCACACGGGTGGATGAGCTGGAAAGCGCCATCCGCGCCGTGTGTGAGCCGTATTTCGACCGGCCACTCAAGGAAATATCGCTCGGCCTGGTGCTGATGCGCCTGTTCCAGACTTCGCGCCGGTTTCACGTTGAAATTCAACCGCAACTGGTGCTGTTGCAAAAAACCCTGTTGAACGTGGAAGGTTTGGGGCGCCAGCTCGACCCGGACCTCGACTTGTGGCACAGCGCCAAACCCTTCCTCGAAAAATGGATGCTGGAGCAGGTTGGGCCGCAAAAACTCCTGAACCAGCTCAAGGACCAGGCGCCACGCTACGCCACTTTGCTGCCGGAGTTGCCCCGTTTGCTGCACGATTTCCTCAAAACAACCCGGCCCGGCGGCGACCGGCGGCAGCTTGAAGAACTGCTGCTGGAGCAAAGACGCACCAATCGATTGCTGCAAGCGATCATTTATGGCGGCATCGGCTTTGCCCTGGGGCTGTTGGCCATGCAGCTGCTGGTGCGTGTGCGCCTCTTTTAGCCCGCTGTCGCCCGGACAGCGCGCCGTATAATGGAAAGCTTTGCGGCCTGCACTGCCTGGCCGCGAAATCAGGCCCGAATCGAAGGCCAAATTCCAGAGCTGTTGTTGGAGCCGATTGCCAGTGCCTTTTGCCAGAGCCTTTTATCCATGCCTATTTACGCCTACAAATGTGAAACCTGCGCCCACGCCAAAGACGTGTTGCAGAAGATGTCGGATCCCCTGCTGACCGAGTGCCCGTCCTGTGGCGCTGCCACCTTCAAAAAGCAGCTCACGGCGGCCGGCTTTCAGCTCAAGGGCTCGGGCTGGTACGTGACCGACTTCAAGGATGGCGGCACAGCGGCCAAAGCAGCCCCGGCGGGCGAAGGCGGAGCCAAGTCGCCGGAAAATGCAGCCATTTCAGCCGACGGAAAGTCCGACGCCAAGTCCGATGGGGCTTCAGGCAGCCAGGCCGCCGTAGCTGGTGCAGCGGGCACGCCATCGGAAACAAAGACAGCTGCACCAGCCAGCGCGCCGGCAGCCGCCGCCCCCGCTGCTGCCAAGGCAAGCGCGCCTCCTGCCTCGGGAGGCTGAAGACATGATGGCGTCGATCCGCAAGTGGTTGTTGGCCGGGCTTCTGGTGATTGCGCCGGTGGTCATTACCATCTGGGTGCTGGAGTGGATCGTCAGCACGCTTGACAAAACCCTGCTCATCCTGCCGGCCGGTTGGCACCCAGACAAGCTGCTGGGCATGCACATCCCGGGTTTTGGCGTTTTGCTGGCGTTCGCCATTCTGCTGTCGCTGGGCGCCTTGGCCAGCAACTTCGTCGGCAACAAGATGCTGAACTGGTGGAACGCGCTGCTGCACCGCATACCGGTCGTGCGCTCGATATATTCAGGCGTCAAACAGGTGTCAGACACGCTGTTTTCCGACACCGGCAACGCCTTTCGCAAGACCGTATTGATCCAGTGGCCGCGCGAAGGGGTCTGGACCATTGCCTTTGTCACAGGTTTGCCCGGCGGCGACGCAGCCAACCATCTGCAAGGCGACTATCTGAGCGTCTATGTGCCGACTACGCCCAACCCGACCGGGGGCTACTTTGTGATGCTCAAAAGCAGCGACTGCATTGAACTCACAATGAGCGTGGATGACGCGCTCAAATACATCGTCTCCATGGGCGTCGTGTCGCCCCAGGCGCTGCCCCGGGTGATAGGCAAATAGGCCCGCTGCGGGCAAGGCTGGTCCGCGCAAAACATCAACACATTCAATCGAAGAGCAAATTATGGCGATGCGTTCCCACTATTGCGGTCTGGTGACCGAAGCCCTCCTGGGTCAAACCGTTTCCCTGTGCGGCTGGGTGAACCGCCGGCGCGACCACGGAGGTGTGATTTTTGTCGACCTGCGTGACCGCGAAGGTTATGTCCAGGTGGTGTGTGACCCTGACCGCGCCGACATGTTCGCCGCGGCCGAAGGGCTGCGCAACGAGTTTTGCATTCAGGTCAAGGGGCTTGTGCGGGCACGTCCTGAAGGCACGGTGAACGACAACCTCAAGAGCGGCAGGATCGAGGTGTTGTGCCAGGAACTGAACGTGCTCAATCCCTCGGTCACCCCGCCTTTCCAGCTGGATGACGAAAACCTGAGCGAGACCACACGCCTCACCCACCGGGTCCTGGACCTGCGCCGTCCGTACATGCAAAACAACCTGATGCTGCGTTACCGTGTGTCGATGGAAGTGCGCAAGTTTCTCGACGCCAACGGATTTGTCGATATCGAAACGCCGATGTTGACCAAGTCCACGCCGGAGGGCGCGCGCGACTACCTGGTGCCCAGCCGCGTGCACGCTGGCATGTTTTTCGCCCTGCCGCAATCGCCGCAGTTGTTCAAGCAGCTGCTGATGGTTTCGGGTTTTGACCGCTATTACCAGATCACCAAGTGTTTCCGCGACGAAGACCTGCGCGCCGACCGCCAGCCCGAGTTCACGCAGATCGATATTGAAACCTCGTTCCTGGACGAAGAGGAAATCCGCGCGATCTTCCAGGGCATGATCAAAACCGTGTTTAAAAACACAATCCAGGTCGACCTGGGCGAGTTCCCGGTGATGACTTATTTTGACGCCATGCGCCGCTTTGGCTCAGACAAGCCCGATCTGCGCGTGAAACTTGAATTCACCGAAGTCACGGATTTGATGAGAGACGTCGATTTCAAGGTTTTCTCGGGCGCTGCCAACATGAAGGGCGGACGCGTGGTGGCTTTGCGTGTCCCCGGGGGCGCCAGGGAAGTGGGCGGCCTGAGCCGGGGCGAGATCGACGCCTACACCGAATTTGTCAAGATATATGGCGCCAAGGGACTGGCTTACATCAAGGTCAACGAGTTGGCGCGCGGCCGCGATGGTTTGCAAAGCCCGATTGTCAAAAACATCCATGACACGGCGGTCAACCAGGTGCTGGCGCGCACGGGCGCGCAAGACGGTGATCTGATCTTTTTTGGCGCTGACAAGGAAAAAATCGTCAACGACGCGATTGGCGCTTTGCGCAACAAAATTGGCTACAGCGAATTCGGCAAGACCAATGGCCTGTTTGAAAAGGGCTGGCGTCCCCTGTGGGTGGTTGATTTCCCCATGTTCGAATACGACGACGAAGCCCAGCGCTTCACCGCCACGCACCACCCGTTTACCGCCCCCAAAGACGGCCATGAAGACTGGATGGTGACCGATCCAGGCAAATGCATCTCCAAAGGTTATGACATGGTCCTGAACGGCTGGGAGATGGGCGGCGGTTCCGTGCGTATCCACCGTGCCGACGTGCAGCAAAAAGTGTTTGACGCCTTGAAGATCACGCCGGAAGAAGCCCAGCTCAAGTTCGGCTTCCTGCTGGACGCTCTGCAATACGGCGCGCCCCCGCACGGTGGCCTGGCTTTCGGCCTGGACCGTATCGTCACCTTGATGACCGGTGCCGAGTCGATCCGCGACGTCATCGCCTTCCCCAAAACCCAGCGTGCCCAGTGCCTGCTGACACAGGCGCCGTCGCTGGTTGACGAAAAGCAGCTGCGGGAACTGCATATCCGCCTGCGTACGCCCGAGCTGGCCAAAGCCGCCTGAGTTTGCGGGCCGGGAACGGAGCTTGCGGGTCCCGAACTTGCAGGCCCCTGGGCCGCGCGGTTTTGGGCTGCAACAAGATGGCCATCAGGCAGAATCAAAGGATGCCAGCGCCGAGCCCCCTTTTTTCATGTCCAAAACCTTCAAAATTCCCCAATCGGTGCTGGTGGTAATCCACACTGCGGCATTGGAAGTTTTGTTGATCAGGCGCGCGGATTACGCGGCGCATGAAGGCGAGTTCTGGCAATCGGTGACCGGCAGCAAGGATTCGATGGCGGAACCCTACGACCAAACCGCAAGACGCGAGGTGCTGGAGGAAACCGGCATTGATTGCACGGCAGGTCGCGCATTGACAACCCAGCTTCGCGACTGGCATCTCGAAAACGTGTATGACATTTACCCGCGTTGGGCGGCGCGTTACGCGCCGGGCGTGCGCCGCAACACCGAGCATCTGTTCAGCCTTCAAGTGCCCGCCGAAACGCCCGTCAAATTGAACCCGCGCGAGCACAGCGCCTGCCGTTGGCTGCCGTGGCGCGAAGCTGCGGAGCTTTGTTACTCGCCGTCCAACAGCGAGGCGATACTGATGCTGCCGAAATTCACCCCATGAGCTCCCACTCCACAACCAGTCCGGGCAACCCGCCCAAGCTCCTTCGGGTGGCCACCTACAACATCCACAAGGGCGTGCAGGGACTGGGTATGCGCAAACGGCTGGAGATCCACAACCTCGGGCATGCGATGGAGCAGCTCGACGCCGACATCATCTGCCTGCAGGAGGTGCGCAAGATCCACCGGGGCCATGCCTTGAAATTCAAGCACTGGCCCGAACTGGCGCAGGCCGATTTCCTTGCGCCCGAGGGTTACGAAGCGGTCTACCGCACCAATGCTGTCACGCGCCATGGCGAGCATGGCAACGCCATGTTGTCACGCTGGCCGGTGCATTCCCACCAGCATGAAGACATGTCCGACCACCGCTTCGAGCAGCGTGGCCTGCTGCATTCGGAAGTGAAGTTCGACGGCTTGAACCTGCATGTGGTGGTGGTGCATCTGGGCCTGATCCGCGCCAGCCGCGTGCGCCAGCTCGAGCAAGTGCTGCGGTTTATTGAACGGGAAGTTCCCGCCGGCTCGCCGCTGGTGGTGGCGGGTGATTTCAACGACTGGGGCAGCCTGGCAACCCGGGCGCTGGCCGAGTTGGGCATGCAGGCGTTTGCTGGCCAGAGGTCGCCGACCTACCCATCGCGCCTGCCGTTGGTGCAACTCGATTACGTCTATGCGCGAGGCTTGACGCCCCTGTCGGTGCATGTGCCGCGTGGCCGCATCTGGGGCCGGATGTCGGACCATTTGCCGCTCGTAGCCGAATTTTCCGTGGCAGACTTGCCGGTTAAGCGGCGCGGGAAAGCCTGAGCATGTCAGCATTTCACAATGGCCATACGGTCCAGCTTTTGCAGGGTGGGGAAGCGTTTTTTGCCGCTTTGATCACGGCCATGGACGAAAGCCGCCTCGAAGTGCGGATGGAAACCTATATTTTCAATCTTGACTCGTCAGGGCAGGCGGTGGCCGACGCCCTGCTGCGTGCTGCGGCCCGTGGGGTAACCGTTTATCTCGTGATCGACGGCGCCGGCACACCGCAATTGCCGGCGCAGCTGGCTCGGCAGTTTGACGCAGCCCGCGTGAACTGGCGGATTTTTTCGCCGCTGGCCGGCCTGGGTTGGCTCGTGCCCAGCAACTGGCGGCGCATGCACCGCAAACTGTGTGTGGTCGACGGCCACGTCGCATTTTGTGGCGGTATCAACGTACTGGACGATTTTTTTGATCCCAACCACGGCCGGCTCGACGCTCCGCGGTTTGACTTTGCCGTGCGCGTCAGCGGGCCACTGGTGCGCGACGCGCAGGAGGCGGTTACCCGGTTCTGGTTGCGCCTGAAGGCCACACGCAACGCGCGCGAGCTTGATTTCTCCAGCGCCTGGGCGGCGCTTCAGTCGGCCAAGCGAACCCATCTGGCTGCCGACACCCCGACTGGCGCCAGCGTGTATGAAGGCGCGCGCGCTGCATTGGTGCTGCGCGACAACCTGCGCAACCGCACCCACATCGAGCGCGCCTACCGCAAAGCCATCGGTGAGGCGCGCCATGAAATCATCATTGCCAACGCCTACTTTGTGCCGGGCTTGCGCTTGCGCAAATCCCTGGTGCATGCTGCGCGGCGAGGCGTGCGTGTGCGCCTGTTGCTGCAGGGAAAATACGAGTACTACATGCAGTACCACGCGGCGCGGCCGGTGTTTGGGGCGCTGCTGGACGCCGGTGTCGAGATCCACGAATACGCGGCGAGTTTCCTGCATGCCAAAGTGGCGGTGGTCGACAGCCGCTGGGCCACGGTCGGTTCGTCCAACCTCGACCCTTTAAGTTTGCTGCTGGCCCGCGAAGCCAATGTGGTGGTGGACGATGCGGCTTTTGCCCGGGACCTGCGCCAGCGGCTCGACCAGGCCATGCAGTCCGAAGGCCGCCTGATCGACCCGCAGGCATACGCGCACCGGCCGCTCTCACAACGCGCGCTGGACAGCGCGGCTTACTGGCTGATGCGCGGCATGTTGTTTTTGAACGGAAGTCGCTACTAAAAATGTAGCTTCAAAAGCCGTCATTCAGGCGTTTCAATGCCAACAACCCCAATCACCCCAAAAACCAAAGGCTGGTAAACTGGTGCCATGCTCATGAAGTCCGACAGCAACCCGCAACCCGCCGCGCTTGACGCAGGTGTGCCCGTTTCCGTGAAAATCCGCGAGCGCCTTCTCGCGGCCAAAAAGCGTTTCAACGCCAACGACAACATTGCCGCGTTTGTGCTTCCGGGCGAGCTGGAGAAACTGCTGGACGAAGTCGAACTCAAAATGCAGGGTGTGCTTGACAGCCTCGTGATCGACACTGCAGGCGACCACAACACCCGCAACACCGCGCGCCGAGTCGCCAAGATGTACGTCAACGAGGTGTTCAACGGGCGCCTGGTCGCTGCGCCGAGCATCACCGAATTCCCCAACGCCGAGCACCTGAACGAGTTGATGATCGTCGGCCCCATCACCGTGCGCAGCGCCTGCAGCCACCATTTCTGCCCGGTGATCGGCAAGATCTGGATCGGCGTGATGCCCAACGAACACCCCAACGTGATTGGCCTCTCCAAATACGCGCGTCTGGCCGAGTGGGTCATGGGCCGCCCGCAAATCCAGGAGGAAGCTGTGGTGCAACTGGCCGACCTCATCATGGAGAAGACCCAGCCTGACGGCCTGGCCATCGTCATGGAAGCCAGCCACTACTGCATGGCCTGGCGCGGCGTGAAAGACATGGACAGCAAGATGATCAACTCGGTGATGCGCGGCTCCTTCCTCAAAGACCCGAACCTGCGCCGCGAATTCCTCTCGCTGCTCTCGAAGAAAGACTGACCATGCTCGTTCGCCTGTTGTATGCCAGCCGTGCCGTCGACCCCAGCGCGTCGGCCATCGAGGCCATTCTCACCCAGTCGCGGCTGTCCAACCCGGCATCGGGCATCACCGGCATCCTGTGTTACAGCGGCGCGATTTTCCTGCAGGCGATTGAAGGCGGCCGCATGGCGGTCAGCGACCTCTACGGCCACATCCAGAAAGACCCGCGCCACAAA
>JANNEZ010000460.1:0-17908 GCA_031379255.1 Rhodoferax sp.
ATATATATATATATATATATATATATATATACAATCAGGCCGCCATGGCCGATGAAATGCGGGCGGCTGCTGGGCACCACGCCCAAGGCCATCTGCGTGGGCACCACGGGCGCATTCAGCAACACGGCCAGTTGGCGCACCTGCGCGGCTGCGCCACTGGTGATCACGCCGCCACCGGCCACCAGCAAAGGCCGTTGGGCGCTGCGCAACACAGCCACTGCGTCCTGCACTCCTTGCGCGTTCGGGCGCGGGCCGCTGGTCGCGCGGTACCGCGCGGGGGGCAGGTCAAACTCATCGTCGGCAAACTCGCACAGGCCCGAGAGCACGTCTTGCGGAATGTCCAGGTGCACCGGGCCGGGCCGCCCGCCCAGCGCCTCGCGAAAGGCGCGGCGCGCCAGCTCGGGAATGCGGCGGCCGTCGTGCACCGTGGCGTTCCATTTGGTGATGGGTGCCATCACAGCGCGGGTGTCCAGGTCCATGAACATGCCGCTGTGCGGGTAAGCCGCTGCGCGGTGCTGGTTGGTGGTGATGGCCAGCAACGGCAGGTTGTTGCCATAGGCCACACCCATGCCGCTGGCCAGATTCAGCCCGCCCGGTCCCATCTCGCCCAGCGCTACCGCCATGCGGCCAGAGCCTGCGTGCACCGCCGCCGCCATCATGGGGCCCGCCGCCTCGTGGCGCACGCCCACGTAACGCATCGAGGGCTGCTGCGAGATGGCATGAATCAAAGGGGCCAGCTTGCCGCCCACGATGCCAAATACAAAGCCGATGCCTTCCGCCCGCAGCACGCGCGCCAGCGCCTGCGCGCCTGTCAATTGGAGCACGCGCTCAATCCTCGGCCGTGAAGCCGGTGGCTTTGGCGGCGGCAGCCCAGTGCGCGGTGTCTTTTTTCAGCAAGGCGGCAAACTCTTCCGGCGACTGGTGCATGGGTTGCAGGCCGCTTTTGCTCAGAGATTCGATGAATTCGGGCGTCTGCAGCGCCTCGCGCACCAGGGCATTGAGTTTGCGCACAGTGTCCATCGGCGTTTTGGCGGGCACATACCAGCCCAGGGCTTCGAGCATGGCGATGTCTTTGAAGCCAACTTCCGTCATGGTGGGCACGTCGGGCAAAAAGGGCGAGCGTTGGGGGGTCGTCATGGCCAGCGAGCGCAGTTTGCCCGAGCGGATGTGCGGCAGCACTTCGCCCACCACGTTGAAGCTGACAGGAATCTGCCCGCCCATCACGTCCTGCAAGAGCGGCGCGCCGCCCCGGTAGGCGACGCTGGTCAATTCCACGCCCGAAGCGCGGGCCAGCATCATGCCGGCAAAGTGCAAGGCCGAGCCTGCCGCCGGCACGCCGTAACTGGCCAATTTGGGGTTGGCCTTGGCCCATTTGAGATAGTCCTCCACAGTTTTGATCTCGGCCGGCAAACCAGGCCCTGCCGTGAAGGAGAAGGCGTAACTCACCGTGGACGTGACCGGGATGAAGTCGGCCACCGGGTCGTAGTTGAGCTTTTTGTAGGTGTTGGGGTACAGCACCATGGGCGAGCTCGGGATCTGCAATATCGTCAGGCCGTCCGGCGCGGCGCGTTTGACGAATTCCACGGCAATGCGCCCGCCTGCGCCCGGTTTACTTTCCGTAACCACGTTCGCCGCGTATTTGCCACGCAGCTTTTCAGCCAGCGGACGCGCCACGTGGTCGCCCATGCCGCCGGCCGGAAAGCCGGAGATGATGAAGGCGTTGCCGGTGGCTTGGGCCCAGACGGCGGGCGTGAACGCAAACGGGGAAAGAGCGGCCGCGCTGGCCTGCAACAAAAAACGGCGGTTGATCATGGGGTCTCCTGCAGTCTGTGGAATTGACGACCCTGCGACGATAGCCCCGGCACAGGGAAAAGCCCATGGACGAATAAGGCGCATACCTGTAAATTTCCGGCATTGTGAAATCGCTCCTTAGAACCCCGCCACCCCTTCTGCTCGTGCCCTTCCGGGAGGTGCGCCACGACCAGCCCGACGATGTGCTCTATTACGAGCCCATCAATGTGCGTGCCAAGCTGCACCATTGGACAATTCCGGCACACCGGCATGAAGGTTTGCACCAGTTCCAGCTCTTGCAGCGGGGTGGCGTTCAGGCCACTTTGGACAGTGCGCCCTGCACCCTTGCGGCACCCATGGCACTGATGGTGCCGCCAGGCGTGGTGCACGGGTTTGTGTACGACCAGGACAGCGCGGGCCACCAGGTCACCGTGCCGACCGACGCGCTGCGCAGCTATTTTGCCCACGCGCCGGCACTGCTGGCCCGGCTGAACCAGCCGATTTTGGTTCCTGCCCCGGCGCCCGGGGGCGATGCGGCTTCCTGCGAAGGCCTTTTCGACGCCCTGGCCCGCGAGTTTCAGGCACAGCAGCCGGGCCGCGCCGAAGCGCTGCACGGCCACGCCATCCTGCTGGCCTTGTGGTTTCTGCGCCAGGACGCCACGGCGCTTGCGCCATCGCGCCGCCAGGCCCTTCGCGACACGCTGCCGCAGCGCTTCCGCCTGCTGCTGGAGCAACACATCCGCATGCAGGAACCGGTGAGTTTTTATGCCCGCAAACTTGGTGTGACGGCCGACCACCTGAGCCGCGTCTGCCGCGCCACCACGGGCACCAGCGCGCTGGAAATCATGCATGAACGCCTGGTGCTCGAAGCGCGGCGCCTGCTGGTTTACACCCCGGCGCCGGTGGTGGCGGTGGCGCGCGAGCTGGGGTTTGACGACCCGGGTTATTTCAGCCGCTTTTTCAGCAAACTGACGGGCCAGTCGCCCAGCGCCTACCGCGCCGCCGTGGCTCAGGGCAATGGCCTGCTGCCCGACCAGCCCGGGAGCGGTTTGGCTGCATCAACCGTCACCTCGATCGCTTGAGCGGGGTTGACAGCCAAAGCCCGGCCGTCAACAGGCTGTTTTCAACCTGTCGATCCACTGCCCAGCCGCTTGATCATGAAGTCTGCGGCCTGCGCGATGTGTTGACGGGCCAGTTTCTCCGCCTTCACCGCGTCGCCCGCGACGACCGCCCCGAGCAGGGCTTCATGTTGGTCCCAAATGTCGCGCGGGCGTTCATCCCGCATGAGCACCTCGCCCATCACGCGTTGTGTGTTGGTCCAGTGGGTTTCCATGGCCGGCGCGATGAGCGGATTGCCAGACAGCGCGTAGACGAAATCGTGGAAGGCGATGTCGGCCTTGATCATCGCGGCGACCGAGCCGCGCGCCACAGCCTTGCGGCCAGCCGCAATCAATGCCGGGCCCTCCAACGCCGCACCGGCAGCGTTGCGCAGGGCGGCATTGCGAAAGGCCAGGCCTTCGATGACGGCCCGCATGTCGTACATGTGGCGCACGTGGTCCAGATCCAGCGGCGCCACCTGCAGCCCGCGCCCCGGCGCATCGTGCAGCACGCGCAGGTTGCGCAGCACCACCAGGGCCTGCTGGACGGGCTGGCGCGACACACCGAGCTCCTGCGCGATCTGCTCCTGGATGATGCGCGAGCCCGGCGGCAGCTTGCCCGAGGCGATCTCCGAGAGGATCGCGTCCTGGACTTGCTGAACGAGGCCGGGCTGGCCGGCAAGGGGTTTCATGGGCGCAATGCTAATCGCCCTTTTCCCCACCGTTTCGCCAGCGTCGCTCGGCTGCGTCCCAGGCCGCCAGCGCCTGCAGGTCTGGCACCCAGGCCAGGCCTGATTTGGCGTCGGAGGATGCGGCCTCTGGCGTGACCACCACATCCAGCAGGGCCGGGCGATTCGCCAGCGCACGGTGGATGGCGCCGGGCAAGTCCTCGGCCCGCTCGACCCGTTCGGCGTGCATGCCAAAGGCGCGGGCCATCGCCGCATGGTCAGCGAACTGCAGCCGCGTGCCGACCACCTTGCCGTGGGTCTCCTGTTGGTCCCGAACCTCTATCGCCCACGAACCGTTGTTGGCCACGACCACCAGCACCGGCGCTTTGTGGCGCACCGCTGTGTCCAGCTCCATGGCGTTGAATCCGAAGGCGCCATCTCCGGTAGCGACCACCACCGTGCGATCCGGACAGGCCAGGCTGGCCGCGACGCCAAAGGGCGTGCCCACGCCGATGCAACCCAGCGGACCCGGGTCCAGGTAGGTCGTGGCTGGCAGGCCCACACGGGCGAAGCTCAGGAAGTCGCCGCCGTCGGCAACCACCACCGCATCGGGCGGCAACTGGTCGCGCAGCGCAGCGAGCACGCGGTTGGGGTGCATGCGTCCGTCCGCGCCCGGGGCTGCGCTGTGCATGCTGGCCACCAGTTTGTCGGATCGCTCCTGGTGCTTTGCCCGCAGGTTGGCGGCCCATTGCGGTTCTGTTGCCGGGGCGCGGTCACCTGCGGCAGCAAGAATGGCTTGCAGCGCCAACGCGGGCGTGGCGAACAGCTCGACCGCGCCGCGGCGGTTGTCGCTCAACTCGGACGCAGCGTCGGCGATGCGCAAGAACCGTGCGTCGCCGAACACCGCCGGCGATCCGTAGGCGAGCTGGAAGTCCAGCCGCCGCCCCACAGTCACCACCAGGTCGGCCTGGCCCATCACACTGCCGCGCATCGCTGCGACAACTGCCGGGTGGCTCTCGGGAACCAGGCCGCGGCTCTCGCCAGTGTCGAGGTAAGCGGCGTTAAGGCGGGTCAACAGCGCGCACAAGGCGTCGCCCGCGCCTTGCGCGCCGCGCCCGGAAATGAACAAGGGGCGTTTGGCCGACCACAACAGGTCGACAGCAGCGCGCACCGCAACATCGTCAGGCGCCATGCGGCGCGCCGGCCGGGGCTGGAAATGCTCTGGCAACTGCACCGCCAGCGGCACCTCGGCACGCAGTGTGTCTACCGGGAAATCCAGGTACACCGGGCCCGGGTCCCCGCCTTCTCCCAGCGCCTGCGAGACCGCCTGGTCAAGCTCTTGCAGCACCAGCGACGGCTCGCGCACCGTGCGGGCATACCGCGTGATGGAGCGCACCAGGTCAGTGTGCGCCATGTCCTGCAATGCGCCGCGATTCTCCTGCGCGCGGGGTGGCACCCCGGACAGCACCAGCACCGGCACGCGCGCCGCATGTGCGTTGGCGATGCCGGTCATGGCGTTGGTCACACCCGGCCCGGCGGTGACCAGCGCCACGCCAAAGCCGCCGCGCAACTGCGCTTCGGCATGGGCCATGTACACGGCAGCCCGCTCGTCGCGCACATCGACGATGCGGATACCCTGCGCATCGAGCTGCATCCAGATCGGCATGATGTGGCCGCCGCACAGCGCGTAGACGCGCTGGACGCCGCGCTGCTTGAGGAAGCGCGCGATAACGGCTGCGGACGATTGTTCGCTGATGGGCTGGACTGGCATGGGGCACTCCGGTTGAAAACAATGCATGGCGGCACTTGGCAAAATCCGCCAGATTCGGTATTATATGTATTCTGAATTCAGAATTCAATACCACCAACTCCCGTACAAATCCGAGTGCCACTTCGAGTTTTCCATGACGAAACTGCTCACCATTTCCGATGCCGTCGCCACCCATGCCCGCCTTACGCCTGGCAAGACCGGCGCGCGCGACTCACAACGCGCCTTGACGTACGCAGAGTGGAACGAGCGCGTTTCGCGCCTGGCCGCCGGCCTTCTGGCGCGGGGCCTGCGCAAGGGCGACCGCGTCGCAGTGTTGGCCTACAACTGCCTGGAGTGGATGGAAATCTACGTCGCGCTGGCGCGTGCCGGCCTGGTGGCGGTGCCCATCAACTTTCGCCTCACCGCCGCTGAAATTGCCTACATCGCAGGCCATGCCGAAGCCACAGCGGTGATTGCCGGGCCCGAGTTCTGTGCCACGGTGGACATGATTCGCGACCAGATTCCCCGGTGCACAGGCTGTTTTGTCGTCATCGGCGCTGCGCCCTCCCCGGCCTGGGTGGCCTACGAAGACGTGATGGCATCCGGAAGCGCCGCAGCAAAATTCGAGGCCGTGCACCCGGATGACCTGTGCGCGCTGATGTACACCTCGGGCACCACCGGCCGCCCCAAAGGCGCCATGCGCAGCCACAGCGGCAGCAGCCTGATGGCGCTGGCCACTGCGCTGGAGATGGGCTTCACGCGCGACGACACCGGCCTTCTGGTGATGCCGCTGTGCCATGCGAACTCGCTCTACTTCGGCACGACGTTCATCCATCTGGGCGCCACCTGCATCGTGGACGACCGGCGCAGTTTCGACCCCGAGGCGCTGTTGGCCACGCTGGCCCACGACCGGGTGACGTTCACTTCGCTGGTGCCCACGCACTACATCATGTTGCTGTCTCTGCCCGCCGAGGTGAAGCGCCAATACGACGTGAGCAGCGTCGGCAAGCTGCTGATCTCGTCCGCGCCGGCGCGCAAAGACACCAAGCTGGCCATCCTCGATCAGTTCCGCAATGGCAAGCTCTACGAGCTGTACGGGTCGACGGAACACGGCTGGGTCACACTGCTGCGCCCGCACGAACAAATTGACAGGCTCGGCAGCGTTGGCCGGGAATGGGCTGGCAGCGGGCCGATCCGCATCCTCGACGAAAGCGGCGCCGAGGTGGCAGACGGCGAGGTCGGCGAGCTCTACGCGCGCACGCCCTATGTGTTTGACGGCTACTGGAAGAACGACGAGAAGACGGCCGAAGCTTTTCGTGGCGGCTGGAGCTCGGTGGGCGACATGGCACGGCGCGACGGCGACGGCTACATCTGGCTGGTGGACCGCAAGAGCAACATGATCATCACCGGTGGCGAGAACGTGTACCCCTCCGAGGTGGAAAGCGTGTTGGGCGCCTTGCCTGCGGTGAAGGACGTCGCCGTGATTGGCATCAGCCACGCCAAATGGGGCGAAGCCGTGCATGCTGTGGTCGTTTTGAAGGAGGGGCAGTCAGCAACGGTCGAGGAAGTGCGGGCCTGGTGCAAAGCGCGGCTGGCAGGCTTCAAATGCCCGACGTCTGTGAGTTTCATCGCTGATGCGGACATGCCGCGCACCGCCACAGGCAAGATTCAACACCGCCTTCTGAAGACGCAACTTTCCGCGTCAGGTTGAGCGGAGATTGCCGAAAATAACATGGGTGTTAATTATTTCGGGAAATCAACCGAACCTGCAAAAATTTGCAAAGAAACGGCACTCATGTCACGTGGAATATTGATTTATTGCTATTTATTTTATAGCAATCACCAAAATCACTTTCGCCCCTCGCCGTCACCCTTTTTCTTTTTCTCTTCGTCTTCTGCCTTTGCGTCTGCGTCAGATTTCGGCGCTCGCCCGCGCGCTTCACCGGCTGGCGGCGTCGCTGCGACGATCTTTGCTGAAGCGGCTTTGGCTTCTTCGGCCTTTGCAGCGGCAACCTTTACGGCAGCGGCTTTGGCTGCCTCAGCTCTTACGGCCTCAGCTTTTGCAGCTTCTGCCTTGGCAGCTTCCGCCTTGGCTGCATCCGCCTTCGCGGCCTCGGCTTTTGCACTTGCAATTTTTGCGGCGTCGGCCTTGGCCACTTCAGCACGTGCGGCCTCTGCTTTGCTGGCTTCGGCTCTTGCGGCAGCGGCTTTGGCTGCGTCCGCCTTGGCAGCTTCTGCTTTTGTGGCGTCGGCCTTGGCCACTTCAGCCCGAGCAGCGTCTGCTTTGCCGGCTTCGGCTTTTGCGGCAGCTGCTTTGGCTGCGTCCGCTTTGGCCGCTTCTGCTTTTGTGGCGTCGGCCTTGGCCACCTCAGCCTTGACGGCGTCTGCTTTGCCGGCTTCGGCTTTTGCGGCAGCTGCTTTGGCCGCGTCCGCTTTGGCAGCTTCTACCTTGGCGGCGTCTGCTTTGCTGGCTTCGGTTTTTGCCGCTGCGGCCTTGGCGGCCTCAGTCTTAGTGGCTTCCGCCTTGGTTGCATCTGCCTTCGCGGCGTCGGCCTTCGCACCTGCCACCTTGGCAGCATCGGCCTTGGCTGCGTCCAATTTAGCCGCTTCTACCTTGGCCTCCTCGACCTTCGCCGCTTCTACTTTCGCCGCTTCTGCCTTGGCCGCATCCAATTTGGCTGTCTCGGCCTTTGCCGCGTCACCCCTGGCCGCATCGGCTTTGAATGAATCTGCCCTGTTGGCAGCATCGGCCCTGGATGCGTCTGCCCTTCGCTCTTCCCGGGACTTGCCCGCCGGCGCGGTGACGGGCGGCGTTGCCTGCGCGGCGGGTGCCGGCACGCTGGTCACCACACTGACCTTGGCGGCTGGCTCTGCAGGCGTCGATGTCGTCAACTGCGCGCGCCGCACGTCGTCAATGGGCCTGCCAGGCCTGACAGCCAGTTGCGGCTGCTGGCTCGCGAAAGCAACTGGCGGCGCGGGAGGTGGGGTGCGGGCAACCACAACCCGCTCACGGCCAGTCGGCGTCGCGCTGGCGCTGGCCGCTCCGCCATGAACACTTCGCTGAGTGGGCGCGACCGCTGCAACACTCGCCACTGGCGCAGCCGCAGCGGCTTCCCTGGCCACCACCACAGCCGCCTTGGCGACTGGTTGCGACTGCGCAAACGCCAGCGCCGGCACGGCGACTACCGCACCAGTGACGATTTGGTTGGCATACACAAGCCGGTTGACGTTGGTCGTGTTGTTCACAACCGTGGTGTTGTTGTTGATGATGGTGGTGTTGTTGTTGTAGACATTGGTGATGGTGGCAGGGGCAATCACCGCATTGCTGCGGTTGATGTTGTTGAAATAACCCCGGCTCACCGGGTAGGACGGCTGGTAGACCTCGCGCGGCGCCAGTGGAAACCAGCCGACCGCGGCTGCGCCACCGATCACGGCCGACAACTGGAAGTTGTTGCCCCCCACAAAAGCCACCAGCGCGGGCGCATAAACGGCTTGCTCGCGCGCCGGGCCGGGTACCCAGCCCCAGGCGGTGCCAAGCCTGGCCCAGCGCCCGTAGTGCGACACCGCATAACCCCACGGCGCGTCGTCGACCCAGGTCCAGCCCCACGGGTCAACCCAGGTCCAGTGGCCGTCGCGATACGGCGTCCAGCCGGCGGCCACCCGGTTCGGAATCCAGACGTTGCCATAGTTGGGGTCGTTGCGCCAGATGCCGTTGGCGTCAAGGTCTTCGTAGCCCACGACGTTGGACGACAGGTACCGTGCGGATTTTGAGTTGTCAACCCGGCGATCGCGCTCACGGGCCCAGCGGTCCAGGGCGTCGTCGCGCTGCGCCAGCGTGGATTCATAGTCGGACAGGCCGGTGCCGTAAAAACGGTAAGACTTGCGCTGGGTTACTGTATAGGATGCCCCTTCGCCATACACCTCGCCCTGACCGCTTTGCACTGTGACAGCGGTCGCGTCGTCGTTAAGGTCAACGTCGATCCGGTATTCGCCGGCACGGCGGAAGGTAAAGGCCAGATTTGGCGTATTGACTTCAAAACTCTGGTTGGGTCCCATTCGACGCACCCGCACTTTCAGGGTGCCCTGGGACAGCCGCACTTGCGCTATACGGTCATTGAGGTTGAGCAGCGTGACGCTGGTGGCCGGGCCCAGGCGTATCGCCGCACCGCCAATCTGCAACTCGGCCCGCGCGTTGGCGGCCACCCAAAGGCGGTCCCCGGTGGTCAGCGGCCGGTTGACAACAGCCTGCAACCAGTCGCGGTCCCCCGCAGGGGAAAAACTGACTGAGCCGCTCGCGTAACCCAGGCGCGCAACACGCGAGGGCGGGTCGGCGTTGGCCCACCCACTGGCGACCAACAGGGCGAGTCCCATTCCCAAGGCCGCAGCCTTGCTTCGCAGGGTTTGGATTGTCATAAGGGTTCCTTTTAAATGGGCGTGCCCGGCATTCAATGTGCAGACTGGACGAACGCGCCACCACACACACAACGCTGCGCGGTCGATTTGCGCGGGCAATGCTTACTGTCTGTTTCCAGAATTACCCAGCGTTCATCGCAGCACCCACAATGGACCCGGATTGGCGGGGTGACTGTGCGCTGGCACACACAAGGCTAGACTAGGTATATATCTTGCTTACACTGGCGATGGTTATTGTGTGTTCTCTTTTTTTAAATCCCGACAGCTCGTCGCGTAGTTGTCACACTCAGGAGTTGTTATGAAGCGTCGTGAAGTATTGGCCGCAACTGCATCCCTCTTGGCGGCGCCAGCCTGGGTCGGCGCCCAGAGCGCTTGGCCAACCCGTGGGGCTGTCAAGCTGATCGCCCAGTTTCCGCCGGGCGGTCTGGTTGACACGGTGTCGCGGCTGATGGCGCCGCACCTTTCGGCGGCCTTGGGGCAAACGGTTTTGGTCGAAAACCGCGCTGGCGCGGGCGGCTTGATCGGCACGGAATACGTCTCCCGGCAGCCCGCCGATGGCTACAACCTGCTGGTGAGCCATGCCTCCGTTCACGTTTACGCAACCGCTACGCGGCGCACCATGCCCTTTGACGCCGTGGCCGATTTCACACACGTGGGCATGTTGGTCGAGGCGCCGATGGTTTTGCTGGTGCGCGGGCAGTCGCCCTTCCAGAACCTGGAGCAGTACGTGAACGCGGCAAAAACCAAGCCGGTGCGTTATGGCTCCTCGGGCATCGGCTCGGCCAACCACCTGTTTGGCGAACTCCTGAGAATTGAAGGCAAAGCGCCACAACACGACCATGTGCCCTACCAAGGCAGCGCCCCGGCCATGCAGGACTTGCTGGGCAGCCAGATCGACAGCCTGTTTGACCCCGTCACCACCAACGTCGCCCAACTCAAGGCCGGTTCGCTGCGCGCCCTGGCGGTCTCGACGCCCGCGAGGTTGCCGGCCCTGCCGAACATTCCGACTTTTGCCGAACAAGGATACGGAAAACTCACCGGCTCTCAGTGGCTGGGCCTGTCGGCGCCCAAAGGCCTGCCCGCGCCGATCGTGCAACGCCTCACCGCACTGATTCCCGAAATCCTGGCCAAGCCTGACTTTGCGGCCCGCCTGGAAGAACTGCAGACCTTGCCGCGCAGAGGCGGTGTGGTCGGTGATGAGTTCGTGTCGCTCATTCGCTCGCAGATCGACACCTGGCGCGCTGTGGCCAAGATCGCCAACGTTGAAGTCATCACATAGTCGGGAGCTTTTGAACAGCAAGAATCGCATATCAGCCACAGGAGAACTTTGTTTGAAAACCGATCACGCCACCCCGCTTGCACCGGTCACTGCCGCAGATGTAGTCAATGAGTTCCTGCGGCTGATCATGATTCCTGACCCAGCGGCCGCCAGCCGCTACACGGCAGCGGACATGAAAATTCTGTTCACCGGCAAACGCGCGATGCGCGAACCGGCGGATTGCACCAAATTCAACGCATCGCGCTACAAATGGGTGAAAAAACGGATTGAACGCACCGAAACGGTGATTGCGACAACGCAGGAAGCCGCACGCGGCGAAACCACCGTTTACAGCTTGGGAACCCTGTACGGCGAATGGCCCGACGGCACGGCGTTCGAGGGCAATCGTTACGTCGACCGTTATGTGGTGAAGAACGGCCTGATCACGCACATGGACGTGTGGAACGACAGCGCCGAGTGGATTCTCGTACGGGCTGGCTTGGCCGCGCTTTGATGGGCTGGTGTTCTGAAGTGTTGAGCGGCTGATGGCTGCCACCCAAACCAGCGAGTACACCGGCGGGCTTCCGACGCACGGCCGGTTTGACTACAGCGCCATCAACCGGCGCGCCACCTACCGCTGGCCGAACGGCGCAGGCCTGGCGGTATACATGGGCTTCAACATCGAACACTTCGCTTTTGGCGAAGGATTGGGAGCCAATATTGGCCCGGCCAGCCCGCAACCCGATGTGCTGAACTACAGCTGGCGCGAGTATGGAAACCGCGTCGGTGCCTGGCGCTGCCTGGAACTGTTCGACAGCATGGGCCTGCCCGCAGCGGCCTTGATCAATACGGCCCTGTATGACCACTGCCCAGAGCTGGTGGCCGCCTGCGTAGCGCGCGGCGACGAACTCGTAGGCCATGGCCACAGCAATGCGGAACGACAAGGCGTGCTGGACGAAGCGGGCGAACAGGCGCTCTTGCAGCAATGCCGAGATCGAATGAAGACGGAAAGCGGCCAGACCCCCGCCGGTTGGCTGTCGCCCTGGATATCGGAGAGCCTGCACACGCCAGACCTGCTTGCCGAAACCGGCTACGGTTACACCCTGAACTGGTGCCACGACGACCAGCCCCTGCCGATGCGAACCCGTAGCGGCAAACCCCTGTGGGCGGTGCCCTACCCGCAGGAGCTCAACGACATCCCGATGATCATCGCGCGGCAGATGGATGGCAAAGACTTCGCGCAGATGATCATCGACCAGCTGGATGAAATGCTGGCGCAATCCAGAGCGCCTGGTTCCGCGCCTTTGGTAATGGGCATCGCGCTTCACCCCTACATCGTCGGCCAGCCCTACCGGCTGCGCCACTTGCGCCGGGCGCTGCAACACGTGGCTGCCGCCCGGGATCGCGGCCAGGTGTGGATGACGACGCCGGGCGCCATTTTTCAACATGCGCAGGCGCAGGCGCATACGTTGACGCCGTCATAGCGGAACCAATACCCTGCGAACCTTGCGCGCAGGGGCTCCTGAAGAACGATTCGATTCACATATTTGCTACGTTTTTTATAGCAAACTAATTATGCACTACAAGACCTAAAGCCGTAAAAAGCCAAATTTATTTGATTTTCACCTCAATCGTACCCAAAATGGGTATGATTGAGCAAAAATGAAATCGCATCGACCTGTCGGCCGGGCCGCACGGGCAGCCTTTGCCGCCGCCCGCGCCAGTCCACGCCGCTTATTGCTGTTTGGCGCCTTCGGTCAGACGGCGACCCAACCCGACCGCGTAGGGCGCGGCGCGCGCGGCCAGCATCGGATCAGCAGACGGCTCCACGCCTTTGGGCATGACCATGGGGTTGTAGGTGATGGTGAGGCAGGGGCCGCCGGCGTCAGTGGACACCGACGTCACTTTCAACGTTCCCAGATTCACCTTCCTGCGGCCCCGCGGCAGGGACACCGTGACGCTGTCGAGCCGGTCACCTGCCTGGGCGAGCTCCAGGTTGAACTGCAACGCCATGTTGCGCTGTGACTTGCCATTGTCTGGCGCCTTGGGGTTGGCGCCACCCACCGAAAAACGCATCACCACCGGCACCGGCCTGCCGCTAAAGACAGAATCGCTGGAGAGTGCGCCTGCATCGGCATTGCCGACAAATTCGCCCGTGGCACAGATGTCGTTGGCGCCCGACCGGCGATAACCCTCGAATTTGCCAAAGGTAGACTCAAACTGGTTGACAAAGGCCAACGGATCGACTGGCGCGGGTGCCCCGGAGGGGGATTGCGCAGAGGTGCTCAGACTCCAGGCAGAAGCAGCGAACACCACAGTGGAAAAGACGAGGGTTTTCGTGGATAGGTTCCTGGGTTTGGATAGAACGCACAACGTACCGAAGGCCGAAGTGCGGACTTCAACGAACGTCGGGGTTCAGTCGGAACAGGATCACCAGACTTTGTACAGCCATGTCGCGGAACGAATGAAACTGATCGCCTGACACGCGGGCTGGCGCAGCGGCCTTCTCAGCGGCACTCGAAATTGCCAGCATCTTCCGGATTGCCCTGCCCCTTGTAGTGGGCATAACGGGGCCAGGCGCACAGTGGGCGGCTGCGGCCCGGAAATGCGGGGCCAGTGGCCGTCACGGCATCGGGGGCTTTGCCGCTTTCGACCCAGTCGACCAAGGCGCCCAGCATGTCAAAACGGTCCAATGTGCTGCCGCTGGCGCAATGGCCCATGCCTGGCACCGCGAAGAGCCTGCTCGATTGCGCACGAACCCGCTCCATGCCACCGGATGCTTGCGCCATGCGCTCGTAATAGTCAACCGTGTCGAGCGCAGAAAACCAGGGATCGCCCCAGCCGTGGAAAAAAATCAACTTGCTGCCACGGCTGAAAAACGTCGACAGGTTGGTCCAATAGGCTGTGTCACTGACATGCCGCACGCCGTCGGCAGCGAGCGCATCCTGCATTTGGTCGACATTGATGGCCACGCGCGTGGCCGGTGCCACCGGGCTCTTGGCGCCCGTAACCAGAATGCCGGGTATGGAGACGCCCTCTGCAGCGATGCCGCTGTCCCATGGAAATGGCGGATAAACCTGCGCGCCACGGGAATTTTTGGGCCCAGCGAAGGCCTTTTTCATGGCAGCAACCTGCCCAGTGGAGAGACATATGTCCGTTTTTCCTGCGGAACACGCCAGAGCGGCCGGATCGAATTGACACGCCTTGAGATCCATGACCATCCCGTCCTTGAGGCCATCCTTGGCATCACAGGCGTCGAGGATCGCATTTGTCACCAGCTTTTTATCGGTCGCCGAGAAGATTTTGGTGGGATCGGGCAGCCCGGCACTGTCGCGTGGCGCAATTTCGTTGAAGGCGACGTTGGCCCAGGCCAGCCCCAGGTTGGAATGGCCGGTGCGCATGGCGGGCGCCCCCGCCACCACACCATCGAATTCGGTCGAGTGGCGTGTCGCGGCCAGCATGCCTTCACGCCCACCCGTGGAGCAGCCGACGAAATAGGAGCGTTTGACAGGTTGGCCGTAATAACGCGCCACGATGGCCTTGGCGGCACGCGTCACTTTGCCGACGGATTCACTGGAAAAGTTGATGGCAGATTCCTGATCCCGCATAAACGACACATCAAAGGCTCCACCCTTATGTCCGCTGTCGTTGGAAATGACGGCAAACCCCCGAGCCAGGGCCGGCACCTCGGCCGTGGCTTGCGGGCCCAGCGGGGGCCGGATCACGCCGTTCGTGCCACCGCCGCCCTGAAACAGAAACCTGCCGTTCCAACGGTCTGGGAGGGCAATGGTGAAACCGATGGCATAGGGTTTGCCATCTGAGCCTGTGCGCGGGTCAATCTCGCCATCCACCCGGCAGTAGGAGGGCAGCGCGACCGACACCAGATCCGGCAGCGGCGGCCTGATCACCACCGTGTTGGGAGCGGCGTTGGGGACGGCTTCCGATTTGGAAATGGCGATCGCCGAGTCCGGGATAGCCAGGCCTTTCAGTTGCTCACATCGGAGTGCAGGTGCCAGCGTGGCGTCGGCTGCGGTTTGCGCAGCACTGGGCGCAGCCACGAATGGCAACACTGCGATGATCCCCACAATGGCTATCCGCCGCATCTTCAACCGGTTCGATGGCTTCATGTCAGTCTCCTCAGAACGCATACCCTTTGCTCCCGCCAGCGTAACACGGTCATTGCCCATTGGCAGTTTTATGTCCGCTTCTTTCGCGCCCATGCAGGCTGGGGATCAGCGCGGCACCTCGAATACTGGTGGCCGCTTTTCCAGGTTGGCTTTCACCGCTTCGGTCTGCTCGGCGCTGCCGATCAGCTGCGATTGCTCTTGTGACTCGGCCATCAGCAGCGCCGCTGCCGTGTCGTCTACCGAGCGGTTGGCCTGGTTCATGAGCCGTTTGGCAGCACGAATGGCGCTCGGGCTTTGCTGCGAAATGGCATGTGCCAGCTCGCGCGCGGCTTGCAGCGGGTCAGCGCAAATGCGTGTGGCCAGGCCCAGAGCCACGGCTTCTTCCGCTTCCACCACGCGGGCGGTGTAGATGAGCTCGCGCGCGTGGTCATCACGCACCAGGCCTCGCAACAGCGCCATGCCGGCCATGTCGGGCACCAGGCCCCACTTGAGCTCCATCACGCTCATTTTGGTGCCCGGCGCCAGCAGCCGCACATCGGCACCCAGCGCCACCTGCAGCCCACCGCCAAAGGCCACACCATGCACGGCCGCAATCACCGGCACCGGCAAGCTGCGCCAGCCCATGCCGACAAACTGCGGCCCGTTGGAAATGCCGTGGGTTCGTGGCAGCAAGCGGTCCTCGGCTTTGGCAGTGCCTTCGGACGCATTGGCCATGCCGGCAAAGCGCCCCATGTCGAGCCCGGCGCAAAACGCCTTGCCTTCGCCACTGAGCACCACGGCGCGCAGATTGGGCGTGGACTCAAGCTGGCGGATGGCTTCTTGCAGCGCCGTAAACATGGCCGCGTCCAGCGCGTTCATCTTATCAGCGCGGACCAGGGTGACTTCGGCGACGCCGTGTTCGTTGAGCTCGATGCGGACACGGTCGTTCATGGTGTAGTGCTGCTGGTGGGTTGAATTTGGCAGATTCTAGAGACATGGCAAAAGTCCGAACCGATGAGGGCTCGGGCTTTGCAGGGAAGCTGGGATGAAGAATCTACTTCCGCGCAGGCGGCAAATCCGTGCAACTGCCGTGCGCCACCTCCGCCGCCATGCCGATGCTTTCGCCCAGCGTGGGGTGCGGGTGGATCGTCTTTCCGATATCGACAGCGTCCGCGCCCATCTCAATAGCTAAGGCCACTTCGCCGATCATGTCGCCCGCGTGGGTGCCGACCATGCCACCGCCCAGGATCTTGCCGTGGCCGTGCGCTTCTGGTGAGTCATCAAACAGCAGCTTGGTCACGCCCTCGTCGCGGCCGTTGGCAATGGCGCGGCCTGATGCCGTCCACGGGAACAGGCCCTTCTTGACCTTGATGCCTTGTGCCTTGGCCTGGTCTTCGGTCAGGCCGACCCAGGCCACTTCGGGGTCGGTATAGGCCACGCTGGGGATGACTCTTGCGTTGAATGCGGCAGAAGCCAGTTCTTTGTTGCCTTGCAATTCACCGGCAATCACTTCAGCCGCCACATGCGCCTCGTGCACCGCCTTGTGCGCCAGCATGGGCTGGCCGACGATGTCGCCAATGGCGAAGATGTTGGGCACATTGGTGCGCATCTGGATATCGACGTTGATGAAGCCGCGGTCTGTGACGGCGACTCCGGCCTTCTCGGCGCTGATTTTTTTGCCGTTGGGTGTGCGGCCCACGGCTTGCAATACCAGGTCGTAGGTTTGTGGCGGCGGCGCGGTTCCGCCCTCCTCGGCTGCGGCAAATATCACTTCGATGCCTGCGGGCGTCGCCTTGGCGCCCACTGTCTTGGTTTTGAGCATGATGTTGTCAAAACGTTTGGCGTTCATTTTCTGCCAGATTTTCACCAGGTCGCGGTCGGCGCCCTGCATCAGGCCGTCGAGCATTTCCACCACATCGAGGCGCGCGCCCAGCGTGCTGTATACCGTGCCCATCTCCAGACCGATAATGCCGCCGCCCAGGATGAGCATGCGTTTGGGGACTTCTTTTAGATCCAGAGCTCCGGTGGAATCCACCACGCGCGGGTCAACCGGCATGAAGGGCAAACGCACCGCTTGGCTGCCCGCCGCGATGATGGCGGTTTTGAACTGGATGACTTTTTTTCCACCGGTTTTTTCCTGCCCCTGCGCGCCGGTGGTTTCTTCCACCTCCACGTGGTTGCCGCTGGCAAATTGCCCGACGCCACGCACCACCGTCACCTTGCGCATCTTGGCCATGGCAGCCAGGCCTCCGGTGAGTTTGCCAATGACCTTTTCTTTGTGACCACGCAACGTATCAACGTTGACTTTAGGGGCACCAAATTCAATGCCCAAAGCGCCCAGATGGCCAACTTCGTCCATCACAGCAGCCACGTGCAGCAAGGCTTTGGAGGGGATACAACCGACGTTCAAGCATACGCCGCCCAAAGTGGCGTAACGCTCCACCAGCACCACCTTGAGCCCGAGGTCCGCTGCGCGAAAGGCCGCCGAATAACCGCCGGGACCGGCGCCGAGCACCAGCACATCACAATCCAAATCCACCGTGCCGCCGTAACTGGCGGCGTTGGGCACCATCAGCGGCGTTGCTGGGCTGGCAGCGGCCACCACTGGGGCAGGAGCCGGCGCCGGAGCGCCCGCGGCAGGCGCCGCGCTGGCCGCGCCAGCGACCTCCATCACCAGCACCACGGAGCCTTCGGCCACCTTGTCGCCGAGTTTTACCGTCATTTGGGTGACCACACCGGCGTGGCTGGATGGAATTTCCATCGAGGCTTTGTCGCTCTCCACGGTGATCAGGCTCTGGTCAACTGCCACTGTGTCGCCCGGTTTG
>JANNEZ010000525.1:0-3141 GCA_031379255.1 Rhodoferax sp.
GCGCGTGGCCCCGGAGTACCTGGAGGAAGCGCAAAACGACGCCACGGTAATGGCCATCCGCGCGCAGGAAGACGCGGGCCTGGACATCATCACCGACGGTGAAATCCGCCGCGAGAGTTATTCCATCCGTTTCGCCACGGCGCTTTCGGGCGTTGACATCGACAACCCCGGCACCGCGCTGGACCGCAGCGGCCACCCGAATCCAGTGCCGCGTGTGGTCGGCCCTATCAAACGCATGCGGCCGGTGGAAGTTGATGACTTAAAGTTCCTCAAGGCGCACACCAGCCGCAAGGTGAAAATAACCGTGCCCGGCCCCTTCACCATGAGTGAACAGGCCCAAAACGATTATTACGCTACCAACGAAGACGCGGCTATGGCGTACGCGGTGGCGGTGCGCGAAGAAATTGCCGATCTGTTTGCGGCGGGCGCCGATGTGGTGCAGATCGACGAGCCCTACATGCAGTCGCGCCCCGAGAAAGCGCGCCAGTATGGCCTCAAGGCGCTCAATGCGGCGCTGCAGGGCATTGAGGGCGAGACGGCGGTGCACATCTGTTTTGGTTACGCCGCCATCATCCACGCGCGGCCCACGGGGTATTCCTTTTTGCCGGAAATGTACGGCTGCAGCTGCAAGCAGGTGTCGCTGGAGACCGCGCAATCGAATCTGGACTGCTCGGTGCTGGCCAAACTCGACAACAAACGCCTGATGGTCGGTTGCATCAACCTCGAAGACATGGCCGTCGAGTCCCCGCAAACCGTGGTGGACCGGATCAAAAAAGCGCTGCTGCACGCCAAGCCGGAGAACATCATCCTCGCGCCGGATTGCGGCATGAAGTACCTGCCGCGCGACGTGGCCGACGGCAAAATGCGGGCGATGGTGCAAGCCGCCAAAATACTGCGCGCCGAATACGCGTGAATTGAAGTCAATATGACTGATTGAACCTGTTGGAGAACCAGAATGTCCCTTGAAACCAGCGCCGCGGATTTACCCCAGGCCGTGATCGCCCGCATGGGCGACTGTAAAAACCCCCGCTTCAAAGAAGTGATGAGCGCCCTCGTCACCCACATGCACGCCTTTGCCCGCGAGGTTCAGCTCACGCCTGCGGAATGGATGACGGCGATCCAGTTCCTCACCGCCACCGGGCAGAAATGCGACGAAAAGCGCCAGGAGTTCATCCTGCTGTCTGACACGCTGGGCCTCTCCATGCAGGTGGTGGGCATTGCCCAGGCCAAAGCCATCGCAGCTGACCCAAACGCCGCCGCTGCCACCCCCGCGACCGAAGCCACCGTGCAAGGCCCCTTCTTCTGGGAGGGCGCACCCAAGCTGCCGCTGGGGGCCGACCTGCAGGGCGATTTGCCGGGCGACCCTGCCCACTACAGCGGTCGTGTCACCAACCTGGCAGGCAAGCCCGTCGAAAACTGCCTGTTTGATGTCTGGTCAGGTGACACCGAAGGTTTTTATGACCTGCAAAAGGGGCCCAACGCGCCCATGCAATTGCGCGCCCAGTTCCGCACAGATGCCGATGGCCGCTACAGTTTTTGGAGCATCAAGCCCTCCAAATACCCGGTGCCCGTTGATGGCCCTGCGGGCGCGATGCTGCTGGCCATGGGCCGCCACCCGTTCCGCCCAGGCCACATGCACATGATGCTGCGCGCCGAAGGGTATGCGCCGCTGGTGACGCACCTGTTTGTGTCTGACAGCGAGTACCTGGATTCGGACGCCGTGTTTGGCGTGCGCGAAAGCCTGATCGTCGATTTCGAAAAACACCCGTCCGGCAAAGCCCCCGATGGCCGTGTTCTGGACAAGCCCTGGCTGAGCTGCGCCTACGATTTCAAACTCGTGCCTGCATGATGAAAATCGGCAAAAACATCGCCCCGAATTCGGCCATCTCCACGGCCAACGCTGACACCATCGTGGTGCGCGGCGCAGACCTGTGCCAGGACTTGATCGGGCAGGTTAATTTCGGCGACTACTTCTACTTTTTGCTGACGGGCAAAAGGGCCGACGCGAAGATGAGCGCGCTGTTGAACGCCTGCATGGTGGCCATTGGCGAACACGGCATGGTGCCCAGCGTGCAGGCCGCGCGCATGACGCTGGCCGCCGCGCCTGACGCGATGCAGGGCGCTGTGGCGGCCGGCATTCTGGGTTGCGGCAGCGTGATTCTGGGCGCCTCTGAAACGGCGGGGCGCCTGTTCCAGCAAATTGATGCCGAAGCCGCCAACCAGGGTGGCGACATCGACGCCGCTGCGCACAAGATCGTCTCTGCCCTTCGCGCAAATCGGCAATCGGTGCCGGGTTATGGCCACCCGCTGCACAAACACCTCGACCCTCGGGTTAAAGCGCTGTACGAGTTGTCGAAAAAAGTGGGCGCTGGGCAGCGTTTTGTGGATATTTCAGTCGCCGTTGAGAATGCGATCCCCGGCATCGTCGGCAAGGCGCTCAAGCTCAATGTGTCTGCGGCCATACCGGCGGTGCTGCTGGGCGTTGGTTTCCCGGTCAACGCGCTCAAGGGGGTGCCCATGCTGGCGCGCACTGCCAGCCTGATCGCGCACATGAGCGAAGAGCTCGACAACCCGATTGGTTTTGCCCTGTCCAATGAAGCCGTCGCCAATGAAGAATACACCGGCGCGGTTCCCGCCGGCTTCATCGCCAGCCATTGAATTGGGCCCTTGTTTTTGATCGTCAACTTTTATAACAGGAGAACTGACATGAAACTGCTCAAACAATTGCTCGCTCTCGCGGCTGCAAGCGCGTGTATTGGGCTGCTGCCGGTGGCCGCGCAGGCGCAGGCGCCGATCCGCATCGGCAGCACATTGGCGCTCACTGGGCCGCTGTCGGCGACGGCGATGACGCACAAACTCGTCGGCGAAATTTACGTCGAGCAGCTCAACGCGCGCGGCGGCCTGCTTGGGCGAAAAGTGGAATGGAACGTTAAAGATGACCAAAGCAAGCCCGACCTGGCGCGCACCATGTACGAGCAGCTGGTGACCTCGGACAAGGTTGACCTGCTGATGGGGCCGTATGCCACTGGTGCCATCCTGTCTGCCATGGGCGTGGCGCAGCGCTACAACAAGGTGCTGGTGCACCACACTTTCGGCATTCCCTCACTGTCGAAGTATGAGATGGCGTTTCCGGCTTGGTCG
>JANNEZ010000554.1:0-2591 GCA_031379255.1 Rhodoferax sp.
GGTGGCGCGCCAGGCGCCCGCGCGTGTGAAGGCACTCGCGCTCTTGGGCACCAATGCGCGGCCGGAGACGCCCGACATGCGCGCGCTGCGTGAGGCGGCGATCTTGTGTTTCGAGCCGGGCCGCGCCCGGGAGGTGTTGAAGTTCAACCTGCCGCTGGCGTTCCACAAAAGCCGCGCCAACGACGCCGCGCTGCACCAGAGTTACCTCGATTTCGTGATGGCCGCAGGCACCGCGCAACTGGTGCGGCAAAACCGCGCTGTCATGGCCCGGCCGGACGCCCGCCTGCACCTGTCCGCCATCCGCTGCCCAACCCTGGTGTTGTGTGGCGACGGCGACCAGATCACGCCACCCGAGTGTTCCCGCGAAATCGCCGCGGTGATCCCCGGCGCCGAGCTGCAATTCATCGCCGACTGCGGCCACATGTTGACGATGGAGCGGCCCGAAGCAGTGAATGCCGCGCTGCTGGCCTGGTTGGCCGGTTTGGCCTGAACCCAGAGGCTAGAACCTGTCACTGTGAATAATTAACATGGGTGTTAATATTCACCCTTTTGGCTTCACATCGCGGAATTATGATAAAAATCAGGCCTGAAGTCACGGACAATGGTCATTATTTGCTATATTTATAATAGCAAACCGGGCGCCGACCCATGCGACCCGATTGACCCGATCAAGCTTCTCGACCGGCTCGACCAGATCCCCTGCTTGACCCTGTACCCAAACCCCAAGCTCACTCCACCGGCAGGCTTTTCACTTTCTCAATCAGGCGCTCATACACCGAAGGCGACACAAACTTCTGCACTTCGCCGCCGAGCAAGGCGATTTCGCGCACGAAGGTGCTCGAGACAAACTGGTATTTGTCGCTTGGTGTGAGGAACACGGTTTCCACGTCGGGCATCAGGGTGCGGTTCATGCCGGCGAGCTGGAACTCGTAGTCGAAGTCGGTCACCGCGCGCAGGCCGCGCACCACCGCCTTGGCGCCATTGGCCACAACAAAATCGCGCAGCAGTCCGGCGTAGCTGTCCACCGTGACTTTCGGGTAGTCACGGGCGACTTCGCGCACCATGTCCAGGCGCTCCTGCAGGCTGAAGAGCGCGCCCTTCTTGTGGTGCCCGGCCGCCACCGCGATGATGACGCGGTCAAACAGCTGGGTCGCGCGACGCACCACGTCTTCGTGCCCGTGGGTCAGGGGATCAAAAGTGCCGGGGTAAACGGCAAGCACACTGTTGCTCATGGACGATCCTTGGTTCGAATTCGCGGGAAAAGGCCGATGCGCCGCAAAGGCCGATGCGCGGGATTATGCCGTGCGCTTGAGCAAATGCGCGTGCACCGCGCCGGCCTTCTGATGGCGGTGCACGCCCAATTGAAACGGCGCCAGCGTTTCGTCCGTCCAGGCGCGGGGCGCTTCCAGGTAGACCCAGCCGCTGGCTGCCACCGCCTGGCTTGCGGCCTGCAACGCCGGCTCAAACAGGGCCGAATCGAAGGGCGGGTCCAGAAAAACCAGATCCAGACCGGCACCGGCGAATGTTTTCAGTGCGCCAACACCATCGCCCCGCAGCACCTGAACCGCACCGGCGGCGAGTTGCGCCTTGACCTGCTCGAGTTGCGCGACCAGGGTTTTGTCGGATTCCACCAGGCGCACGTCCTTCGCACCCCGCGAGGCGGCCTCAAACCCGAGTGCGCCGGTGCCGGCAAACACGTCAACACAGCGCCAGCCGTGCAGGTCTTGCCCGAGCCAGTTGAACAGGGTCTCGCGCACGCGGTCGGGCGTGGGGCGCAGCCCGGGGCGGTCGGCTACCTTGAGTTTGCTGCGTTTCCACTGGCCGCCGATGATGCGGATTTCGTGGCTGCGAGCGCTCGAGGCGCTCAAGGCGCGCCACCCACAACCACGGTCACCATCCGGTCGAGCTGGAGTTTTCGCGAGAAGGCGGCCTTGATGTCGGCCAAAGTGACTTTGTCCACTGCGTCCGTCCAGGTATCCAGATAGTTCAAGGGCAAACCGTACCAGGCGACGTTGGCCACGTTGTCCAGCAGTTTGGCATTGCTGTCGATGCGCAAGGCGAACCCGCCAATGAGATTGCCCTTTGCGGCCTTGAGTTCGGTTTCAGTCGGCCCCTCGGCCAGAAACTTGGCCAACACATCGCGCGAAACCTGCACCGCCTGATCGGCCTGGTCCGGGCGGGTTTGCAGACCGATGGTGAAGGCTCCGGCGTGGATGGCGGGTGAAAAATAGCTGTAAACGCTGTAACTCAGACCGCGCTTCTCACGCACTTCCCCGTACAGGCGCGAGACAAAACCACCGCCCCCCAGAATGTAATTGCCAACCGTGAGCGCGAAGAAATCCGGGTCATCGCGTTTAAAACCGGGCTGGCCGATCAGCACGTGCGCCTGAGCGGAATCAAAGCTGATTTTTTCGCCCTTGGCGGCCTTCAGGGGCTCCACCTCCGGCACGGCCGCCCACGGTGCGCAATCTGCCTTCAGGGCCGACATCGATGGCAGTGGTTTGACCTTGGCAAACAGTTGCCCGACCAGTTCGTCGGCCTGCGCGCGGGTCACGGCGCCAACGATGGTGACCACCGCGCGGCACGGCGCC
>JANNEZ010000019.1:0-38641 GCA_031379255.1 Rhodoferax sp.
CGGCGCTGGGTGAAGGCGTGACGCACCTGAAAGTCGGCCAAAGTGTGGCCTGCCTCTCGGGCACCGGCGGCTTTGGCACCCACACGCTGGCCCCGGCCGACCGTTGCATGCCGCTGCCGCCCGGGTTCTCCCACGTAGACGCTGCCGCGTTCATCATGATTTACGCCACCTCGCACCATGCGCTGATCGACCGGGGCCAGCTCAAGGCCGGTGAAACCGTGCTGGTGCTGGGCGCCGCGGGCGGCGTGGGCACTTCGGCGATCCAGATCGCCAAAGCCGTGGGCGCGAAGGTGATTGCTGCGGCGTCCACCGACGAAAAATGTACGCTGTGCAAATCGATTGGCGCCGATGAAACCATCAATTACACCAAGGAAAACCTGCGCGAAGCCGTCAAAAAACTCACCGGCGGCAACGGGCCGGATGTGATCTACGACCCAGTGGGCGGCGATTTCGCCGAACCGGCATTCCGCTCCATCGGCTGGCGCGGCCGTTACCTGGTGGTGGGTTTCGCATCGGGTCCGATACCGTCGCTGCCGCTGAACCTGGCGCTGCTCAAGGGCGCTTCCATCGTCGGCGTTTTCTGGGGCGACTACTCGCGCCGCGAGCCCAAGGCCAACGCCGCCATGATGATGGAGCTGGCGCAGTGGTATGCGCAGGGCAAGGTCAAACCGGTGATTGACCGCACCATGCCCATGGCCGAGCTCAAGGCCGCTTACGCCCACATGGGCTCGCGCGGCGTGAAAGGCAAGCTGGTCATGGTGAACTAAAATCGGGCACAGCCGGGCAAACAGACCCGGCGCAGGAACATCCGCATGGCCACACCGAAAGACGTTGGGTTTCCACAGATCGTCACCAAGGAAGAAGACGTCAAGACGCGTCCGATGCCGCTGCACGAGATCCCCCTGCAAGCGCGCATCGACCGCGAAATGGCCGTTGTCAACGAGCACCACGCCCGCATCGGCAAGGCAATCTCCACCTTCTGGGGCCACCGGGATTGCGACGAATACCTGCAGAAACTCATCATGAGCGGCGGCGACGGCTTGGGCAAGGCCCGCATCGGCTTCAAGAAGGAAGTGCTGGCGGCGCTGATGAACCTGAGCAATCTGCATGAAGTGACGCACCGCTGAAGCGCATCGTCAACAATCATACCCAAATTGGGGTTGATTGGCGTTTATCAGCTTGAATTTGCCGATTTGTGAATAAAATTGGCCATCAAGTCAGGTATTTATTGAATAGTTTGCTATATAAACAATAACAAATTGCGCACCAAGGCGAGTTTTGCCCGCTTGAATGCGCAAAAAAAAGGGCTCCGGTTGGAGCCCTTTTTATTTGGCGGAAACGGAGGGATTCGAACCCTCGATGAGGCTCTACACCCCATACTCCCTTAGCAGGGGAGCACCTTCGGCCGCTCGGTCACGTTTCCTGATGCCGTCAATTCGATGCGTGATTATCTCACGCCATGGCGACTGGCCCCCACGCTTGCCACTTCGTGTGCTGCGCTGCCCCCCGAGGGGGCGCATTTTGCCTTGGGGCGGCCCGGCGGCAAAACCGGCTAAAAAGCTGGCTTATTTGGCCGGCGCCTGCTCCAGTTCAAAGGCCTTGTGCAGGGCGCGCACGGCCAGTTCCATGTATTTTTCGTCGATCACCACGGAGGTCTTGATTTCACTGGTGGAGATCATCTGGATGTTGATAGCCTCTTCACTTAGACAGCGGAACATCTTGGCGGCCACGCCGACGTGGCTGCGCATGCCGATGCCGACGATGGAGACCTTGCAGATTTTGATGTCTCCCTGCACTTCTTGCGCGCCCAGCGAGGGCAACACCTTGGTCTTGAGCAGATCGACTGCCTTGGGGTAATCGCCGCGGTTCACGGTGAAGCTGAAGTCGGTCTTGCCCTCCTTGCTGATGTTCTGGATGATCATGTCGACTTCAATGTTCGCCTCGGCCACGGCGCCCAGGATCTGGTACGCGATGCCGGGTTTGTCGGGCACGCCCAGGATGGAGATTTTGGCTTCGTCGCGGTTGAACGCGATGCCTGAAACGGTGGCTTGCTCCATATGTTCGTCTTCCTCAAATGAAATCAAAGTGCCGGATGCGGCTTCTTCGTTGATGTCGATATCCCATGGCGTGAAGCTCGAAAGCACGCGCAGCGGGACCTTGTATTTGCCAGCAAACTCAACCGAGCGGATCTGCAGCACTTTGGAGCCCAGCGAGGCCATCTCCAGCATCTCTTCGAAACTCACGGTGTGCAGGCGCCGCGCCTCGGGCACGATGCGCGGGTCGGTGGTGTAGACGCCGTCCACGTCGGTGTAGATCAGGCACTCCTGGGCCTTCATCGCCGCAGCCACGGCCACGGCCGAGGTGTCTGAGCCGCCACGGCCAAGGGTAGTGATGTTGCCCGCGTCGTCCACACCCTGAAAGCCGGTGACGATGACCACTTTGCCTGCCGAGAGGTCGGCCCGCACCCGGGTGTCGTCAATCGACTCGATGCGCGCCTTGGTGTAGGCCATGTTGGTGCGGATCGGCACCTGCCAGCCGGCGTAACTGACCGACTCCATGCCCTCGCCCTGCAAGGCAATGGCCAACAAGGCGCTGGAGGCCTGCTCGCCGGTGGCGGCCAGCATGTCGAGTTCGCGGTCGTAGGCGCTGCCGGTTTTGGCGGGCGCGAGTTCTTTGGCCAGACCGAGCAAACGGTTGGTTTCGCCACTCATGGCACTCGGGACAACCACCATCTGGTGGCCGGCGCGCGCCCATTTGGCGACGCGTTTGGCGACATTTTTGATGCGCTCGGTGGAGCCCATCGACGTGCCGCCGTATTTGTGAACAATCAATGCCATGGGAGGGAAAAACAGAGGGGAAGCAGGCCGAAAAGGCGGGCAAAAAAACCTAGGGATTGTACCAAGCCAAACCATCGCCTTCGCGGCGCACATGACCCGCACCGATTTTCAGATGGATCTGGTGTCCGCGTGTGGCGCAAGCCGCCACCTGCGCCAGCAATTCCTCCAGTTGGGCCGCGCTCGGCACAGAGCCGAAACGGGTCTTGAGCCAATGCCGCAGCACGTTGGCCTGGCGCGGCCGGCTGAGAGCCCGCAGCGGGTCGATCAAGGGATGCTGGCCGCTTGGGGCCGCGACACGCTCGAAGTCCAGGGCCGCAAATTCGGTTAACAGCGCCTGGGCCTGGGCTGCGTGCGCGCTGCTGCGGGTAAAGGTGTCTCGAAACTCCGGAAACACGGCAGCCAGCGCCGGCAGCAGGCGTGCGCGAATGCGGTTGCGGGTGAAGCGCTCATCCTGGTTGGTCGGATCTTCAACAAAGGGCTGCTGTTGCCGCGTCAGCCATTCGCGGATCGCCGTGACGGAAACGCCCAGCAGGGGCCGGTGGAAATCCAGCCCGCTGCGCTGCCAGTGCACGGGCATCGCCGCCAGACCCGCCAGACCCGCGCCACGGCTCAACGCCAGCAGCAATGTCTCGACCTGGTCATCGGCGTGTTGGGCGATGGCAATTGATGGGAGTGCACGGGTGGTAGCGCCCGCAACGGCCAAATCCACCAGACCCTGGTAGCGCGCCTTGCGTGCGGCATCTTCGGGGCTTTGGCCGGGCAGAGCGCCGGCTTGCACAGAGGCGCTGCGCAAAGGCACCTCAAGGCGCGCGCAGAAGTCCTCGCAATGTTTCTGGAAGTCCCGCGCAGCGGCCTGCAGGCCATGGTTGACGTGCAAGGCCTCCACCTGGCCCGGCCATTTGCCGGCGCAGGCCAACAGCAAGGCCGTGGAGTCCGCGCCGCCGCTGTAGGCCACGCCCAGCGGCAACTGTGGCGAAAACTGGAGGATCGCCTGGGAAAACGCGGTGCTCATGGCACGACACAAGCGCTGAACCTGCGCGCCCTATTTCGCCGCTGTTCTGGCGGCGGCGGAGCGGCGCTCCAGCGGGCGGTCATTGCCGCGTTCGGCGCTGCGTTCCTGGCGGCGCTCGCGCCGGTCAATCGCAGCCAGGCTGCGCTCAGAGCCGGCATCGGCTTTGGTGTCGATGAACCGGCCATAACTCTGCAGACGGTCATAACGGCGGTCCAGCAGTTCCTTGACCTTCAGGTCACTGACCTGGCGGTAGGCATCGGTCAAGGCGCGCTTGACAAAGGCGGCCATTTGTTTGTGGTCGCGGTGGGCGCCACCGACAGGCTCGTTGATGATCTTGTCGACCAGCCCGAAAGCTTTCAAACGGTGGGCCGTGATACCCAGCGCTTCCGCCGCTTCCTGCGCGCGGTCGGAGGTTTTCCAGAGGATCGAGGCGCACCCTTCCGGGCTGATGACGGAGTAAATGGAATACTGCGGCATAAGCACCTGGTCGGCCACCGAAATCGCCAGCGCGCCGCCGGAGCCGCCTTCGCCGATGATGGTGGTGATGATGGGCACTTCGAGCTGCGCCATCTCGAATATGTTGCGCCCAATCGCTTCGGATTGCCCGCGCTCTTCAGCGTCAATGCCCGGGTAGGCGCCGGGCGTGTCGACAAACGTGAACACCGGCAGCTTGAATTTTTCGGCCAGTTTCATCAAGCGCAGCGCCTTGCGGTAACCTTCGGGCTTGCTCATGCCGAAATTGCGCAGGCCGCGCTCTTTCGTGTCGCGGCCCTTTTGCTGCCCCAGCACCATGCAGGGCGTGCCGTTGAAACGCGCCAGGCCGCCCACTATGCTCAAGTCGTCCGCGAAATGCCGGTCGCCATGCAGCTCGATAAAGTGGGTGAATATCTCGTCAATGTAGTCCAGCGTGTAGGGCCGCTCGGCATGCCGGGCGATCTTGGTGATCTGCCAGGGTGTGAGGTCGCTGTAGATGTCTTTGGTGAGCTGGTGGCTCTTTTTGGCCAACTGGTCGATTTCCGCGGAAATGTCTACGGCGGACTCGGTTTGCACATACCGGAGTTCTTCAATCTTGTTTTCGAGCTCGGCAATCGGTTGCTCGAAGTCGAGAAAAATTTTCTTTGCCAATTGAGGCTCCTCTGCTAATCAGTAGTCGACAGGAAGCGGATCCAGCGAGCGCCAAATATACCAAGTTGCCACGCTGCAGTATGGAGCCCAGGCGGCGGCCACTTCGCGCGCATCACTTCGGCTGACGGCTTCGCCGGAAAAATAGTTTTTGCTGATGCCGTTGATGAGCCCCACATCGTCGAGCGGCAAAACGTTGGGACGCATCAGGTGGAAAATCAGGAACATCTCCGCCGTCCACCGCCCAATGCCGCGAATCGATACCAGCTCGCTGATGATCGCATCGTCGTCCATCGCCTGCCAGCCGCCCACATGCAGGGAGCCGCTGTGGAAATGCAGCGCCAGGTCGACCAGGTATTCAACCTTGCGCGCAGACAGGCCTGCGGCTCGCATGTCGTCGACTTTGAGTTTGAGCACATTGGGGGCGGTCATTTTCTTGGGCAATACGGCAAAGCGGTCCCACACGGTTTGCGCCGCCTTGACCGAAATTTGCTGCCCCACGATGCTGCGCGCCAGGGTGCTGAAGGCGTCTCCGCGGGTTTGCAGGCAGGCGTCGCCAAACTGCGGAATCAGGCGCTTCATGACCCGGTCTTTCTTGACCAGGTGTTTGCAGGCGTCTCCCCAATAGTCTGGCTGGACCTTCTCTGACGCTATCGTTTTTGCAGCCGCCATTTCGTCAAACCAAAGACTTGAAGGTCAATAGCACTGCAACCCCGATCATTTGGCCTCCCACGTGGTGCCCGAAGGCGAATCCTTCAGCACGATGCCTTGGGCGAGCAATTGTTGCCGAATTCGGTCGGCTTCGGCGAAATTTTTAATGGCCTTGGCGGCAGCGCGCTGGGCAATAAGTTCAGCAATCGGAAGGCTTTGAACCACCGTCAACCCATGACCAACCTGCTGTACGCCAGGGGCAGGGGCCAATATACCTTGCATACCGCGCGCCGGCATGATATCCCCGTCAGCACTCGGAAGCCACTGCAAGTGAATTTCCGGATTGTTCTGCAACAAACCCAGGCAAGCTCCCAACGCCCGGAGCAACCCCGCTGCTTGCACCGACTTACTGCGATTGACTTCCCCCGCAAGATCAAATAGCACCGCCACCGCTTCTGGCGTACCAAAGTCGTCGTCCATCGCGGCTTTAAAACGGTCAGCAAATGGGTTGCGCCAGTCGACAACCACGTGAGCGGGATCAACCAGTTTCAGTGCCGTATACAGCCGCTTCAAGGAATTGCGCGCATCGTCCAGATGCACATCGCTGTAATTCAAGGCGCTGCGGTAATGCGCGCGCACGATGAAAAAGCGCAGTTCTTCCGGCTGGTATTTTTTCAGCACATCGCGCACCGTGAAAAAATTGCCCAGCGACTTGGACATCTTTTCGTTGTCGATATTGACGAAGCCGTTGTGCATCCAGACCTTGGCCAATGCCTTCCCGTTTGCGCCTTCACTCTGCGCGATTTCGTTTTCGTGGTGCGGAAATTGCAAGTCGGCGCCGCCGCCATGGATGTCAAAGGTTTCGCCCAGCAGGCTGCACGCCATCGCCGAACATTCAATATGCCAGCCCGGGCGCCCCTTGCCATACCGGCTGTCCCACTTGGCGTCGTCAGGCTCACTTGGTTTAGCTGCCTTCCACAACACAAAGTCCAGCGGATCGTCCTTGCCGTCGAGCACAGCAACCCGTTCGCCTGCATGCAGCTCATCGAGCGACTTGCCCGACAGTTTTCCATAGCCTGGAAATTTGCGCACGGCAAAGTTCACGTCGCCGGACTGCGTTTCATAGGCAAGTTTTTTCTCAACCAGTGTTTCGACAATGGACAACATCTGCGGTACGAAGTCGGTCGCTCTGGGGTCGTGGTCAGGCCGCTCAATGTTCAGGGCATCAAAATCACGGTACATCTCGACGATCATGCGGTCGGTGAGCGAACGCACGGTTTCGCCATTTTTCACCGCACGCGCAATGATCTTGTCGTCTATGTCGGTGATATTGCGCACAAACGTCACCTTCAACCCGGAGACCCTCAACCAGCGCTGCACCACGTCGAACGCCACGTTGGCCCGGGCGTGGCCGACGTGGCAAAGGTCATAGACGGTGATCCCGCACACATACAGGCGGACGTGACGGGGCTCGAGCGGCTCCAGGGCTTCGACAGAACGAAGCAAGGTGTTGTAAATGCGCTGGGTCATGGCGGCGAAAAAACAGCGGGAGTGTGATCCGGCGCGGTCAGGGGTTTGAGTTGGATTCTCTCGGGAACCCAATGGGCTCTCGGGTACAATCGCTGGCAGTATAGAGCCCTCGAAAACTTCCCGGCCAGTCACTTTTTTTCGCTTTGGGCTTGGGGTGGAACTTGCGATTTCATGACCACCATTTTTTCTTCGCTACTTCGCAGCTTGGACTCTTGTCGCAGCCTTGGCGCCGCCATCCTGTTGACCACATTGGTGGCAGGATTGTCTGCGGCATTTCCCGCGCATGCGGATGCCTACGACGACGTAAGCGCCTTGATGCGATCTGGCCGCGCTTCAGACGCGATGGAGCAGGCAGACAAGTACCTGGCGACGCGGCCGCAAGACCCGCAAATGCGTTTTCTCAAGGGGATGATCCAGCGCGACGCCGGGAAAGTTGACGAAGCGCTGGCCACGTTCACCCGGTTGACCCAAGACTACCCGGAATTGCCGGAACCGCACAACAATCTGGCCGTCTTGTACGCGTCGCGCAACGAAATAGAGAAGGCCCGGGCCTCACTGGAAATGGCAGTCAGAGCCAACCCGGAGTACGCCACGGCGCACGAAAATCTGGGAGACGTGTATGTGAGGCTTGCCGCCAGCGCCTTTGCGCGCGCGCAGCAACTTGGCGCGGGCAGCGCGTCTGTCGCGCCAAAGTTAAACTTGATTCAACAACTCGTTGGCAGCGCAAAAGCAGTTTCACCTGCGGTGCAGCCGCCATCGCCTGCTGGTGCGCCTGCCCAGCCGCCGAAAGGAAACCCGCCATGAAATTTTCTGTTCTGTCGCGCAAACGCGCATGGGTCAAACACCTGCCGATCCTCTGGATTGGCCTGTTTGCGTTGGTCAACCCCGCGCTCGCGCAGTCCGCGCCACAGGTCAAATTTTCGACCTCGGCTGGCGACTTTGTGGTGGAGGTATATCCTGACAAAGCCCCCAAAACCGTCGAGAATTTTCTGCAGTACGTCAAAGACAAGCACTATGACGGGACTGTCTTTCACCGGGTGATTGAGAATTTCATGGTCCAGGGTGGCGGCTTCGACGCCAAATACGCCGAGAAGAAAAGCCGCGCGCCGGTTGCCCACGAAGGGCGCGAGGCGCTTGAAAAAGGGGGTTCGAAAAATGTGGTGGGCACACTTGCCATGGCGCGTACCAATGACCCGCATTCGGCCACGGCACAATTTTTCATCAACGTCAAAGACAACGCCTTTCTCGACCCTACCTTGATTCCACCCGGAGACCCGGTGGCGAAATTCGAGTACCAGGGGCGCACTTACGAGAACACACCGCGCGCCAACCTCATGAATGCACCTCAATTGTTTGGCTACACCGTATTTGGCAAAGTGGTCAGCGGCATGGAGACAGTCAATAAAATTCGCGCCACGCCTACCGGCGCGGGCGGCCCTTTCCCGACGGACGTTCCCAAAACGGCCATTGTTATCAACTCCGCAACCCTGGTGAAATAAGCATGAGCAACCCGAAAATCGAACTCCACATTACTAATTTTGGCGTCGTTACGCTCGAACTGGACGCTGAAAAAGCCCCCAAATCTGTTGCCAATTTTTTGAGCTACGTAGGCAAAGGGCATTACAACAACACGATTTTCCACCGCGTGATTCCCGGCTTTATGGTGCAAGGTGGCGGCATGGAACCGGGCATGAAGGAAAAACGGGGCGACTCCCCCATCAACAATGAGGCCGACAATGGACTCAAGAACACCAAGTACACCGTGGCGATGGCACGTACCAGCGACCCCCACTCCGCCACCGCGCAGTTTTTCATCAATGCCGCCGACAATGGTTTCTTGAACCACACCGCTATTTCCCAACAAGGTTGGGGTTACGCAGTGTTCGGAAAAGTCATCTCTGGAACCGATATCGTCGACAAAATCGAAGCCGTCAAAACCGGTCGCAAAGGCCACCACGATGATGTGCCGAACGACGACGTCGTGTTAGAAAAAGCCGTTGCGCTCTGATTTCCAGACCTTGACCGTCCCGCCGCAGTGGCGGGTGCTGGATTTCATTTCGGACCTTCATTTGCAGGCTGCGGAGCCAGACACCTTTGCCGGCTGGAAAGCCTACATGAGTGAAACGGCCGCTGACGCGGTATTCATTCTGGGAGATCTGTTTGAAGTCTGGGTGGGTGATGACGCAGCCGAAACAAGGCCTTCAGGTGAAGTGCCGTTTGAAGCCCAGTGTGCAGGCGTTTTGCGCCATGCCGCCAAACGCATGAAAGTCCATTTGATGCGCGGAAATCGGGATTTTCTGTTGGGCCAGGATTTTTGCGACACGACGGGCGTGACTCTGCTCGATGACCCCTTCGTGTTGAAGCTGCCGCACGAACGCTGGGTCTTAAGCCATGGCGACGCCTTATGCCTTGACGACGTCGACTACCAGCAGTTCCGGACAACCGTGCGCTCGCCCCAGTGGCAATCCACTTTCCTGGCCAAACCGCTGCTCGAACGCCGCAACATTGCAAGGCAACTGCGGGAACAGAGCCAGGCGCGCAAACTCGCCACCGCCCATTTTGCCGATGCTGACCTCGAAGCGACAGTTTCGCTGCTTGAGCAAGCGGGCGCCAGCCATTTGATCCACGGGCACACCCACAAGCCCGCTGACCACCTGCTCAAGGGCACAATGCAACGCCACGTCTTGAGCGATTGGGATCTGGGAGCGCGGCCCGCCCGCGCCCAGGTACTGCGGCTTGCCGTCACGGAGGACGAAGTTGCCACAATGTCGCGAATTCCACCTTCGCAAGCCTGACGCGCGCAGGTTGTTGAATGCCCCGGTGGATTGACGCCATTTGGTCCAAAAGCCGGGACAGCGGGCGTTGGGGTTCGTCGAGCCAAACGGACGCTATTTGGCATCAGGTTCTGTCCAGTTTCACGTTTTTGGCGACGCTCGATGCCACGTCAACAATTCGCCTTCGAGAACTCAGCCTGCTCTTTCTCAGACAGAAAGAGTTCCAGGGAGCGCACGGTTTGCAGATCACCGACAACATGGCGATGGCCATCGCAGCCCAGGCCTGTTTGCCCCTGTTGCATATGGGTTCACCGAAAAAAGTGCTGGTTTGGTACGGCGATTTCGTCGGAATTGTGGTGCATCCCGCTGAAATGCGGGCACATCGCGAACGGGTCGATGAAGCCGGTGTCGTGCATCAATACAAGGAGGAATTGGCTGGCGAGGCCATGGCTGGTGGGCCGGTCACACTAAATTGGCAAGACGTGGCCAACGCGGGACCGGACGCTGCCTTGGGCAGAAATCTGGTGATTCACGAATTTGCCCACAAGTTGGATATGCGTTCTGGCGAAGCGGATGGGTGCCCGCCATTGCCCCATGGGTTTATGGGCATCGCCAGCGCTGTTCAGGCGCGCAAACACTGGCTGGCCACCATGGAACCTGCGTTCGAGTCGTTCAGGGAGCAATCCACACTGGCCGAGCGTTTTGGTCAAACCCAACCGTGGCTCGACACCTACGCGGCAGACTCGTTGCCTGAATTTTTTGCAGTGGCTTGCGAAGCCTATTTCGTCAACCGGGAACGCTTCGCGGCTGAATTTCCGGCCCTGGTGCCCCTCTTCAACAATTTCTTCGACCGGCGCGGCCGATATTGAACGGGGCATTGACCCGGTGAACTCAATTGGCCCATCGGGCCAGGTCAACCTCGTCAATTTGCCAAGGATCCAGAAACTGCAGCGCGTAATCCCGGTAAACACCCTTGCTCATAAACACGTCAAACAAGTCCGGGTCAATGTGCCCGTTGAGTTTGAACTTGTGCATGATGTCCATGGCCTGTGACAGTTTCATGCCGGGCTTGTAAGGGCGGTCCTTGGCCGTCAAAGCCTCGAAAATATCCGCAATACCCATGACGCGCGCCTGCACCGACATCTGTTCGCGTGTAAGGCCTTTGGGATAACCTTTGCCATCCATGCGCTCGTGGTGGCCGCCGGCGTATTCAGGCACGCGCTTCAGGTGTTTCGGCCACGGCAGTTGTTCCAGCATCTTGATGGTCGCAACGATGTGGTGGTTGATCGTGTTGCGCTCGGCCTGCGTCAACGTGCCCGCGCGAATGGTCAGGTTTTCAAGCTCGTTGGCGGTCAGAAACTCCTGCTCGAGCCCATCCACGCCGCGCCAGGTGTGGCGATGGCCGATCTCGCGCACACGCGCCATCGCGTCCGGTGTCATGGACTCAGAGCCGGTATTGGCAGACCGCAAAAGCTCGCGTTCGGCATTCAGGGCCTCTATTTCCCGGCGACAGTTCGCGCCAATCTGCGCTTCGGCTTTCGCATCCTTCTGGCTGCGCAGGGAAAGCTGTTGGCGCAAGGCTTCAATTTCACGATCCCGCTTGAGCACCTCAAAACGCGTGTCAACCAGATCGATGCGGTCAAACAAGGTTTGAAGTTTGGTCGCCTTGTCGACAACGTGCACGGGTGTTGTGACCTTGCCGCAGTCGTGCAACAACCCGGCAATCTTGAGCTCGTAACGGTCCCGGTCATTCATTGTGAACGACGCCAATGGCCCGACATCAGTCGCGTTGACAGCTTCCGCCAGCATCATGGTCAAGGCCGGAACGCGGTGACAGTGTCCGCCGGTGTAATGCGACTTCTCGTCAATGGCAAGGTTGATCAGGTTGATAAACGACTCAAACAACTCCTCAAGCTGCGTCATCAGGAGCCGGTTTGTCAGGGCGATGGCGGCCTGCGAGGCGAGCGACTCGGCCAACCTCTGGTCTGACGGGGAAAAATCGCTCACAACGCCGGTATTCGGGTCAGTGGCATTGATCAGCTGAAGAACGCCAATCACCTCGCCTTCATGGTCTTTCATCGGAACCGCCAGGAAAGACTTCGACCGGTAGCCGGTGCGCTCGTCGAAACCGCGGGTTCCCGAAAAATCGAAATTTGGTTCGGTATAGGCGTCTTTGATGTTGACCGTCTGGCGGTGGATCGCCGCATACGCGGCGACCAATGAATCGTTGGGGCCGCCATTTTCGTTGAACAGCGGCAAATTGGGGAAATTCATTTCGGCGCCGGAAGTGCCACCCATTGCAATGCTGAGAGAGTCCGTGCGCAATATTTCGAAGCGCAACGCCCTGCCGTCGTCCATTGAACGGTACAAGGTTCCTCCATCGGCATGTGTGATGGATTTCGCAGCGAGCAAAATCGTCTCCAGCAGGCGCGTGATGTCTCGCTCTTTCGAGAGCGACACACCGACCTGATTGAGTTGTTCGAGCCGCTCAAGCAAATCATGAACCGAATCCATACGTGATTCCCCGGGGCTGCTGCCCTGTTTTGCTTCAGATCACTTACGCAGCAGCACTTTTAACACGTTTTGTAACCGTTTTGAGGCAGTTGTGTCAAATGGACTGGCTAGCACAGACCCCAAATCCTGGGGCCAAGTGGCGGCTGGGGAAGGATCGTGGCGCCTTGTCAACAGGTGCAACTGCAACACGCGCCGCGCATTCAGATGTTCGGCTGGCGTCGGTTGTTCAGCCGCCATTTCCAGGCGAAGCAGCGGTGTGCCGTCCGAATTTATCGCCGGTTGGCCCAGCGCCTGTGCCCAGACGTTTCGCGCAGCCGGGCTGGCTGCGGGCCCAAGCGCCTGAACCGATGGAATCTGGGCCGGGTCGCGGGCCTCCCATGCCGACAACAAATGCACAATCGCCTCGCCGTGCGCCTGGGCAGCGAGTTTCTTCAAGGCCATCTGGGCGCTTTCCAAAGCATCCCGTTGCGCCCTGAAAGCCGCGTCTCCCAAACGCGGAGCGTCTACCCGTTCCGGCATTTGGCTCCGATCATCGCGGCCGCCCTTGTCAAAGCGGTTCGGGCGAGCGCCATCCTTGCGGTCGCCAAATTTGCCGCCGCGCCCTGAGGTCATGGGCTCGGCCTTGCGCATGCCCGGTCGGTCGTCACCCCGAACAGCAACGACAGGTTTTCGCGGCGCGGGCGGCGGCGCGGGGGGAGGCGCAACGGGCTCTTCCGGCGCAGCACCCGCAATGTTGACTCCATCCTGCGTGACCGGTTGAGGGTCGCTGTCCGGTGTCGCTTGCACAGCTGGTGAAGATTCCGATTCCATTGAAGCTTCCGGATTCGGGGGCGTTGCCGCAGCCACAGCTTCCTGGGCAATGGCCTGGCCTCGCAGTGCACCGTCCAGGACCGCCATGGCCGAACGAATGGCCTGCGCGTCGCCCGACGCATTGGCCGCGTCCAGAGCCCGTGCGGCATTGAGCACCATGCGGTCCCGTTCGCTCAAATCTGCAGTGGCCTTTTCACGCTCCGTTGTTTTGCGGTTGAAGGCCTCATCGATCGGCTTGCGAAAGGCGTCCCATAGTTTTTGTTCAAAGCGCCGGTCCAGCGGAACCGCGTGCGCTTCAGCTTGCCATCGCATCTGCAGCGCCTTGACGGCGTCCACCCGCAATGCCGGCGCAGTGCCGAGCGCTTTGGCTTCTTCAATCATGGCTTCGCGCCGTTCAACGCTGATTTTTTGCAAAGCTTCCAGAGGCGCTGCGGCAGCGCTGATCGCAGCCAGCCAGAGCGGTTGAATCTGGGCGAAATCCTTTTCACCCAGATGGCCGGCATCGCGCCAACGGTCGCCAAACTGGTGCAGGATCCGGTTGAAGCCTTTCCAGTCATCGTCCAACGCAATGGTGTTTGCGGCACCCCAGGCCTTGACCTCTTCAATCAACGCCAGCCGTTCGGCACGGTGTTGCGCCGCCAGGGTTTTGATCTTTTCCAACCACGCCTCAACCACCTTGTAAGCCAGGTTGCAGGCCTCGTCAAAACGCTTCCACAGCCCGTGATTGGGCACTCCGCCCTGATCGGTTTGTTTCCATTGCTCACGCAGGGCGCGCAGGTTCTCCTGCATCTTGCGCCCACCGAGCTCGTGCCCCGCATCCCGCTTGAGCAGGGCTTCGGCCTTGTTGACCAGATCCTCGCGCAACTGGTCGGCCCGCCAGCGTTGCCAGCTTTCAAGTTCGGTGGCGGCCGCCAGGGCAGCGTTGGCCTGTTGCTCCAGCTTGTCGCCAATCAACCGGCTGTTCTCCTTGAGCGCGTTGCGCAAGGCGCTGGCAGCGCCAGCACTGGCTTTGCCGTGGCCTTCGTTTATTTCAAGTTCCAGTTTTACCAACACCTCGCGTACGGCTGCCTGGGCCTGGGCACGCACTTCCGGGTCGATTTTTGGCTTTTGCAGCTTCGGCGCTGATTCGACCAGTACACCCCTGGCCGATCTCAGTTCGTCGGCCCACACCTGAACAGGTGGCAAGGGAGCCTGGGCATCGTCGCCGGCTGCCACCGCTTGGGCAAGCGCACTTTGGAAAGCCTCCCAAACGACCAGCAATTGCGCGCTGGATGCGTCCAGCAGCGGAGGGAATTTCATGTCGACACTTGGCCAATTGGCGTCGCCCTGCAAAACACCGGCTTGAGTTTGCCAGTGGTTGATGTCAATGCGAACCGCTTCCCACACAGCCTGGGCGTCCCGCCAGGGCTTCATGGACAGGACCTCAATTCGCTGGGCCAGCAGCACGGCCGCCTCGCGCTGAACCTGAACGCGGTGTTGCAGGTCTTCAATCACCTTGACGCGTTCACCCAACGCGGTTTTGAGCTGGCTCAACGGTTCCTTGGACAGCGGTGCGCCAGCCTTGGCGGCATCGCGCTGCCAGGCCAGGGCGTCCGCGATGTTCAATTTCGGAACGTCGAGCAGGGCCTGCGCCCTGCCCGCCCATTCAAGCGCAATGGCATCCTGATTTTTGGCGCGTTTGCGCTCGTCAAGGATTTCGCGCAGGGGTTTGGCAGCCCCCTTGTCGCGTCCGCTGAGCTCCTTGAACACCGCCTGGATTTCTTCTGGCGAAGGGTCTTTGGCAAGCCATTCCCGAACCCGCAAGGCACGTTCGCCTGAAGTCGCTGCAGTGAAGGCGCCGCCAGTTAACGCGTCAAGGGCCTGAATATGGTTGTGTTTTGGGGGCAATGCAGTCGTCACGGTGGATCAGGTTTTTTAGGCCGGCAGTTGTGCCAGCAATCACGCCGGTGGGGGCGTCAATTGGCAGCGGGGTTCAATCGGACTGGCATTTTCGCCGGTAAATGACCCGGTTTGAGCCGCGGCAACGCTGAATTCCGGCGATGCCTCTGGCAGGCTTCAGTTCGTCGCCAGATTCAGCTCCGCACGCGGCATCCATTTGCCCGGCACGGCAACCGCTTTGTTGTCCGCCGCCGTTTGGGCATTGTCCGAGCCTGCCGCCTTGGGCTCCACCGTTTCCTTGCCCGCATCGGAGCCCCCGGCTTTGGCAGCCCCCAGAAACAGCCGGTCAACGGGCAACTGCTTGCTGGCCAGATAGTCCTTGACTGCCACCCCGCGTTGCAGCGCGAGCTCGCGCATGGCGTCTTGGGTGACAACAATATTCGCCAACAACAAGGCCTGCATTTCTTCTGCCGGAAGGTCTTTGGCGATGCCCAGAACGTTGCGTGGTTTGGGAAAATCCGAGCGCCGGAAGACTTCTTTCAGCAGCGCCGGTGTTTCAGCCTCAGTCACGACCAAAGCCGCAGGCGCAGCAGTTGCCGGCTGGCTGGCCGAACCCTCTGGCGAAGGCGCTGCGCTCGCCGGAACGCCGCCCTGCCCCCCGCCCACCACCTGGGCACGCCGCTTCTCAGCCTGCAGCAATGACTTCAGCCGCTCGCGTTTGTATGATTCGCGCTCCTCGTCCAGGCTGGACAGACCCACCACCGTCATTTTCAGCGCCGGGCGATCCAGCAGCGCTTTGGCCACTTTGTCCAGACCCGCTTTGGCGTCTGTTCCCAGCACCGCTGACCCGGGCGCAAAGGCAACTTGGCTGAGCTCGTCTCCACCACCGCCAAAAGCGGCGGCCAGCAACGAAAACGGCGCGGTGATGGCTTTCACGATGATGTTGCCGATAATCTTGAAAATGATCGGCGCCAGGCGGAACTGCGGATCGTTGAGTGATCCGCTCACGGGCAGGTCAAGGTCGATCACCCCATTGCGGTCGGCCAGCAAGGCGACGGCCAGGCGCACCGGCAGGCTGGCAGGCGCGCCCTCTACCTTGTCGCCAAATTTCAGCTGATTGAGGATGATCTTGTTTTTCGCCTCCAGTTGGCCGCTGGGCAAAACCACATAAGCCAGGTCCACACTCAATTTGCCGCGCTCAATGCCGTGCCCGGCATATTTCACGGAGTACGGCGACAAGGGCGGCAATTCGAGGTCACGAACCGTTGCCTTGATGTCCAGCGCCAGCGGTTTGGCCAGCGGATTGAGCCGGCCCAAAATCTCCAAGGCCGCCGTGCCTTCTGCGCGACCGCGCAATTCCAGATCGGCCATTTGTGGTCCACCCTGCCCGGCTGCGCTGGAAAAAGCGCTGAGCCGCCCGTTGAGCTCACTCAAGTTGGCGGAGTAATTGGGCCTGATGAACTGGTCTGAAAAGAAAACTTTGCCGTTGATCAGGCTGATCGGGCCGATGTTGATGACCGCTTCGGGCCCAGCCGAAGCCGCAACTGTTGACGCAGGCGGGGTCGAGGACGCGAGGGTGGGCGCAACGGCAGGCGCGCTTGGGTTGGAAGCGCCACCCGTTGGCGCGGCCAGGGAAGCTGCAGAAGGCGCCTCATCGGCTGCTGGCGCACCGGAAGCCTTGACCAGATCCTGCAAATTTATCCGTCCACTCGGGTCGATCAACACGCGGGCAAAAAAATCAGTCAACGCCGTTTCTGCCACCACCACCGTTGTGGCCGTTCCGGGCGCCAGCGTCACATCCAGCCCGCGCAGGCTCAGCGCCTTCCAGGTCAGCAATTCCTCGCTGATCTTCAAACCGGCGGGTTCGGCTGTTTTTGCGACCGCCGCGGGCGAAGCAGAAGGAGCAGGAGCAGCCACAGCTCCCGCGAGGGTGTGGGCACGAAACTCTTCAAGCACAGAGTCGCCTGTGACTTTGACCGACGGGCCATTGGCGCCGTTGGCAAACTTCACGCTGCCCTTGAATCCGATATCCGCCCGCAGCAGTTCAATGTTCAAAGCGCCCGCAAAATAAGGCTCAAACGCATGGACCGGGATTTGTGTCGCCGTCAAATTGCCTTGCGCCGAAACCGGCGTGAGTCCCAGGTCGCCCTGGTAGTCCAACTGGCCGGGCTCGCCTTGAGGCTGTTTGAGTTTGAGCGACAGCGTCAGCGGGAACGGCTTCTTGGCATCCAGCGCAAAACCCTTGAGGTTGACTTTGACCGCCGAAATATCCAGCGCCACCGGCTTTGCCGCGCTGTTGTCGACAAACTTGAAGGTGCCGCCGTCCAGTTGAATATCCTTGACGTTGACCGCCCAGGGTTTCGCCGCCGGTTTGGCGCTATTGCCAACGGATGGCGCGGCTGGTCTGAGCCAGCGCTCAAACATCCAGTGCCGGTTGGCGTCGCGCTCCAGCGTGGCGGCGGGTTGCAGCATACTTACTTTGCCGATAACCACACTTTGCTGGGTCAAATCCAGCTGCGTGTCCAGAATTTCAAGCTTTTTCAGGCTTGCCAAGGCGCCTGGGGGCGCCACCCATTCAGAATTTTTTCCGCTGACTGCTGTGACCGCTTTGACCGCTTTGACCGCGTTGACCGTTCTGGCAGTTTTGCCGGCAGTCGCGCCGCGAGCCGGCGCAGCCCCCAAGGCGAGGTTGGTCAAGGTCAGGTGTTTGGCCGACAGCTTCAAATCGGCGGGCGTCCAGTCCAGCGCCAATTCAGTCGCCAGGTTCCCGGAAAGTTGCGGCTCCAGGAATTGCGCGAGGTAGGGCGCGGCCAGGCTCAGCGCGAAATTGCCCAAATCTGCGTTGAGGTGCGCCGCCAGGTCCGTGGCGGTGCCGTCAAATTTCAAATGGGCCGGAGCACCCGTTTGGGCGTCAGCCGTTGAAATCTGCCCGGAACCATTGAACATCACCGGCTTGGCAAAAGGCCAAACCAGGCCTTCGGCGCCCAGTTGCAGGTCTTTCACTGCCAGTTTTGCCGAAACTTGGGCGGCGTCGTCCTGCCAATTGAGCAGGCCGCCATTCAACGCGATTTTGCTGATTTCAACGCGCCACGGCGAAGCTGCCACTGACGCGACGGCGGATTGGGTCTCAGTTTTGGGCTCAGCCTTTGCCTCGGGCTTTTCCGCGCCCGGGGGCGTCAGGTTCAGGCGCCCGGTTTTGTCGCGCCTCACGTCCAGTTTGGGCGCATTGAGCTCCACCAGCGCGAGCTTGACCGATTGCTCCAGCGGCCGCACGTCGTCCAGCGTGACCTTCAACGCGTCAAAGCCGAGCAAATCCTGCTGTTGCGTGTCTTGCACCTGGACGCCTTTGGCCTGTAGCGTCCCGCTCAATTTGACAGTTGTGCGCGGCGTCTGCTCGAAAGCCAATTTCAAGTCGGCGTCCAGGACAGCGCCCTGCAGGCGCACCGGCAGACTCGCCGGCAAATAACCCAAATAGGGTTTCAGGTCAAAACCCCCCAGCTTGATGACCGCATCGGTCTTATGGCTCGCATTGAACGGTGTGCTGGCACCTTGCGAATCAAATACGCTGCCATTGAACCTGAAGGCCAGGCGCGGCTCGGTTTTGATCTCGCGGTCGGCGTCCAGGTTGCTCAAAAACGGCACGCTCAGGGTGAGCGCCCGCAATTCGTGCGTTTTCTCGACCGATTTGTCGGTGAAATCCATGCTGGCGCCATGAATTGCCACGTTAAACAGCGCAAAGGCTGGCGGCGCTTCATTCGGGTCAACCGGCTTGGCCGCGGGTTTGCTTAAGCGGGCCAGGATGTCGTCAATATCGTATTTGCCCCGCCCCAAATGGGTGAGTTTGACGTCCAGACCTTCGATTTGCAGGGCATCGAGCACCGGTGCCAGGCGCCTCACAGACTGGATGCTGGCGTCGGCATACAGCCGTTTGACGTGGATTTGGGCGGCAGACCCGTCGGCTCGGGCCAGGGCGATGTCTTCCAGGCTCAATTCCAGCGTCCACGGCTTGAAATCAATCTTCCCGACCCTCAACGTGCGGCCGATTTGTTCGCTGGCGAGTTTTTCCAGCTGGCTTTTCAGGATGGGTGGCACCAGCGCCCAACTGGCGGCCCCCAGCAAAACCACCCCGCCGGCCAGCCAGCCCAAGCGCTTTAGCCACCGATGCGTCCATCCCCTGTTCCGCCCTGCCGGTTCCGAGCCGACCTCTTTTGATCCATTTTGCATACACCGAGTGTTCAATGAAACGGCGCAGGCGTCAATCTGGCGAGCCCTCTTCACCGGGTAGCGCGGCAAGACCAGCGCCTCAGAAAAATGGGCGCCGAGGCCATGAATTCGGGGTTCTTCGGTCTTTCATTGGTCGATTTGTTGGTTTTTTTACATCATATTTAATAGCAAACTATTTAGTAAATACGTGACTTTAATGGCCAAAATGTTTGAAATTTGTGTTTGTCATGCACTTTCATCTCCAATCAACCCCAAATTGGGTACGATTGGGTTTGCACAGGCCTGCCAGTGCGCGTCGAAGAAGCAAAATGGCACCCAAAAGAAAGCCCGGAGAATCCGGCGCCAGGCCGACTTTTCCGGGCTCGACGGCTGGCTCCAGGCCCATGCCGTCAGGGTTCGCACGGGAGAGATTGACGTCCCCCAATGCAGGCAGCAAGAGATTGCCACCAGGTATTGCCGGGGCCGCTTTATCAACACCACCTTGCGATGGGGACTGGCTACTGCCGACATTTCGCCTGAGTTTCCACACAGACAAGGCAAGTTTAGACACGGGCGATGAGGAATTCAAACCCAACAATGAGACTTAAATAGAATATAAAACCTAATTTAAATAGATATTTAGTTATATATTGACGTTTAAAATCCAGCTACCCCGGTAAATTCACTGGGGTTAACCCGAGCCCGCTGCCGACCCCGGCATATTCAGTTTTTGCTCACCGGTGTACAGTCCCCATGGACAAGGTGACACCCCGAACTGAAGGCGTACCAACCCAAACGATGTGCCCGACGGATGTGCCTCAAGTTAAAGGCCCGACTGGCACAGCGCGAAAGAAGGAAGAGCTATGACAGCGTCAGGAAAAATCCGCCAGATCAGCCAATCGCTGCGTCTGGCCGCCGCGAACACCACCCGTGGTGTTATCGAATTCACCCAGAACAGCATTGCCTTGATTGGCCTGGTAGTCGTTTTCAGCGCCATCACCCTCATGGCAAAACCCGAGTTGCGGGAAATGGGCGAGCTCCAGCTTGTCACCTGGCTGAAGAACCGCCAGTTGCCACCCGCCGAAGACGCCCTGCAGACCGTGCCCGAAGCGGTTGACCGGGCCACTGCGGCCAACCCGCAGGAATTGCCCAAGCAGCAGGCCGCAGTCGCCTACTGGTTGAGCAAAAAGTACCGCGTGGCGCCAGAGCCGGTGAGCGCCCTGGTTGCCGAAGCCTTTGAGCTGGGCCAGCGCACCAAGCTTGACCCCACGCTGATTCTCGCCGTCATGGCGGTCGAATCCGGCTTCAACCCGTTTGCCCAGAGCGCCGTGGGCGCGCAGGGGCTGATGCAGGTCATGACCAAGATCCACAGCGACAAATACGAGGGTTTTGGCGGCAAACACGCGGCTTTTGACCCGGTCTCCAACCTGCGGGTTGGCGTGAAGGTGCTGCAGGAATGTATTGCCCGCGCCGGTTCGGTCGAAGCCGGCCTGCGTTTTTATGTGGGTGCCGCCAACCTGGGAGACGATGGCGGATATGCCCTCAAAGTGATGGCCGAACACGCCCGGCTTCGGGCGGTTGCAGGCCAGAAAAAGGCCTAAGCGTCGCCCAAAGCGGCCAATTGCGGGACCCTGGGCTAAAATCCGCCGGTGCGCGACTGGCGATAGGCCAACGGCCCGGTACCTCCGGCTGGCTGGCTGACGTGGGATACCACTGGGAAGCGCACCGCGGATCCAATTGGATTGCAGCGTTCAGCCGTTCGCCTGGGCAGCCCTTTGGGCCGGATCAACCCGGCTCACAGGCCCGACGTCTATAAGGACTGCCATGTACGACCGCACCCAACTCATTGCCGAGACCGATCCCGAGATTTTTGCCGCCATCCAGGCCGAGAACGCCCGCCAGGAACAGCACATCGAACTGATCGCCAGCGAAAACTACGCGTCGCCCGCCGTTATGGCCGCGCAGGGCACCCAACTGACCAACAAATACGCCGAAGGTTACCCCGGCAAACGTTATTACGGCGGCTGCGAACACGTGGACGTGGCCGAACAGCTCGCCATCGACCGGGTCAAGCAGCTTTTTGGCGCCGGTTGCGCCAATGTGCAGGCGCATTGCGGCGCCTCGGCCAACGAAGCGGTGTTTCTGGCCTTCCTGAAACCCGGCGACATCATCATGGGCATGAGCCTGGCGGAAGGCGGCCATTTGACACACGGCATGCCGCTGAACATGAGTGGCAAATGGTTCAACGTGGTCTCTTATGGGCTCGATGCCAAAGAAGCCATCGACTACGACGCGATGGAGAAGAAAGCCCATGAAACGAAGCCCAAACTGATCATCGCCGGGGCCTCGGCCTACTCGTTGCGCATTGATTTTGAACGTTTTGCAAAGGTGGCCAAAGACGTGGGCGCAATTTTCATGGTCGACATGGCGCATTACGCCGGGCTGATCGCCGCTGGCGTCTACCCCAACCCGGTGCCGCATGCCGACGTGGTCACCAGCACCACACACAAGAGCCTGCGCGGGCCGCGTGGCGGCTTCATCCTGATGAAATCTGCGCACGAAAAAGCCATCAACAGCGCCATTTTCCCCGGCCTGCAAGGCGGCCCGCTGATGCACGTGATCGCCGCCAAAGCCGTCGCCTTCCGGGAAGCCCTGCAACCGGAATTCAAGGTTTACCAGCAACAGGTCACGAAAAACGCGCAAATCGTGGCCGAAACCCTGGCGTCGCGCGGCCTGCGCATTGTGAGCGGGCGCACCGAAAGCCACGTCATGCTGGTTGATTTGCGTCCCAAAAACATCACAGGCAAGGAAGCTGAAGCGGTTTTGGGCAGCGCCCACATGACGATCAACAAAAACGCCATCCCCAACGACCCCGAAAAACCGATGGTCACCAGTGGCGTGCGCATTGGCACACCGGCCATGACGACACGCGGCTTCAAGGACGAAGAAGCGCGCCAGACTGCTAATCTAATAGCGGATGTGCTCGACAACCCAAGAGATGCGGCCAACATCGCTGCCGTGCGGGCAAAGGTCAACGCCTTGACCGCCCGTTTCCCGGTTTACCGCTGAACACTTTGGCAATTCCAGTTGATACCAGGTAACACCAGGTGAAGTGCCCGTTTTGCAGCAATTCTGAATCCCAGGTGGTTGAAACCCGGATTTCTGAAGACGGCGACTTCATCCGCCGCCGCCGCCAGTGCGGCGCCTGCGAAAAACGCTTCACCACCTACGAGCGGCCGGATGTCAACTTCCCGGCCATCGTCAAGAAAGACGGTCGACGCATTGAATTCGAGCGCATCAAACTGCGCGCTTCGATGAACCTGGCACTGCGAAAACGCCCCGTGAGCACCGAACAGGTCGACAGCGCGATCGAACGCATCGAGGAAAAACTGCTAGGCCTGGGCGCGCGTGAAGTGCCCTCAACCCGCATCGGCGAACTCGTCATGCGCGAACTCAAAAAACTCGACAAAGTGGCTTACGTGCGGTTTGCCAGTGTTTACCGGAGTTTTGAGGATATCGATGAGTTTCGGGCGCTGGTGGATGAGGTGCGGAAGTAGTTTATTTCCAGCAGTCGTTGACTGTGGGCGCTGTGCCGGTGTGGCCTTTGGTGCCGACACTCAGGAGGGTCAGGTTGCCACACCGGGCGTCCGCTGTACGCGGGGTGGCGGTCAGTGTGTAAGAACCTACCGCCGGCGCGCTGAGGGCCAAATCATACTTGGGTGCCTGGGCCGGAACCGCCTGAAGCCTCGCCGGCAAGGTCGGACTGACAGTGCCCGCATCGTCGGTTGTGTAACGGCTGTTCGCCGCGTAATACCGCTCCATATATTGCTGCGCTTCCAGCAAAGCGGCCCGCGCGGATGCCCGGTCACCACGTTTGATGTACTCGGTGTAGGCTGGAAGTGCCACCGCAGCGAGGATGCCGATGATGGCAACCGTGATCATCAACTCAATGAGCGTGAAGCCACGGCTCTTCTGCCGGAACCCGAGCACTGTTGGTTTGCGTGTATACATGTCTCGACTACTCTCGATCAGATTCAGCGGATTGGCGGATTGATAATACGGCGCCACACGCGGTCAAAGGTACGGCTATTGCCCGGGTCGACACAGGTGTAGGTTTGTCCGGTCGCAGTCTGAATGCTTTTCAGAATTTTAGGTGGCGTACAAACCGTGCTGGTGATGCCGGTCACTACGGCGCGCCGTCCCACGGCATTGGTCAAAATGCCCGCTGCAATTGGATCGACGTTGGGATCCGAGCTAATGAGACCATCACCGCTTGTGTCAAACAGCGGATAGGCAGTTGGCAGGCCCGTTTCAACTTCAAAGACCAGGTCCGCTCCAACGCCGTTGCTCGCCGAGCAAACCGCAACAGACTGGGCCGGTGCGACCGCCGTAACCAAAACCAAGGTTGGGCTGAAAACTTGCGTCGGGTAGATAACCCGCCCACCGGTCAATATCGTTGACAGATCTACCGCCCAGCCGCGTTGCGTGGTCCAATCCACAGCAGAACCGGTCAACGCGTAGAAGGTCGTACCTGCGGCGAGCCCAATGCCCGCTTGCGCGGCAAAGGTTCGTGGCTGCAGCTGCGACCTGGTCAACGGTCGAGGCATGGTGTCGCCCGGCTTGTCCCAAACACCGTAAACAGTTTGGGCAGTGAAGTCGGTTTCATCGCCCGCTGCAAACAATTTTCCGGTTCCGAACACAATGATCTTGCCACCTTGGGTATGGTTGAAAATGGAAGGGGGCTGAGTGATCGGCTGCGCGATCGCGCCCGAGGTTGCAGCCGCGAAAAATGGCGTGGTTCCACCGCTCGCCGTGAAAGGCGCTGTTCCGCCGGATGTGGTGAATACGGGGCTACCGGCTGTGTAGTCGAATTTCCAAAGCTTGCCTTTGAGGTCACCTGCATACAGACTGACAATCTGGCCGCTTGCATTGCGAAGTATGCCAACGCCACCCAAGCCATTGCTGCCGGTTGTATCAACGTCAAGCTTTTTGATCGCCGCAGTCTCCAGATCAACAACAAACAATGTCGCCTTACCGCTGCCACTTGAGAATCCGTTCCCAAATATGGCGACCCATTGGCCGTTTTGAAGCACGCCAACCTCGATGGGGGACAAAATATAGCCCATATCAGAGTCAGTGGCGCTGGAAATCTCCCAACGCACATTGGACGCGTTCAACGTCGGTGAACTGGTGACGTCGAGCGCATAAATTGCGCGACCGCCTGCACCCAGAGAGCCCAGGAGATAGTTGCGCCATGAAGGTGTCGCTGCGAGTGTGCCAGGTGTAGCGCCCGGCCCCCTCACATAGGCATCACCTTCATTCTGGGGTCCGTCAACAAAATATTGGTGCGGAACGGTGCCGCCGTAATTTTTGTCGGCCAGTTTGTACAGATTGGAGTAGACAGCTCTGGGTACATAGGCAAATATTTCGGCACCATCGGTGGCTGAAGTTGACGTGGCTGGCGGCTGGGCATTCACATCCTTGAATGCATGCAACATGCCGTCATTGCCACCCACAAACAGCACAGATTCGCGCGCCCGCTTGAACGCAATGAAATTCTGGTAACCGCTGCTGCCGCCCAATCCAAGTGCGTCATAGGCGCCATTGAAAATGCCTTTGATCAGCACCGGATTGGAATTCACAAAATCACCCAAAATGAACGGTTTGCCCGCTGCATTGAGGCGGCTGCGAAACGGTTGGCCGGCGCCTTCTTTGCGGTGGTCTCCACGAATGAAGTGGGTGAAATCTGTGGTGTAAGTTCCTGGTACAAACGATGAAGTGTTCATCGCAGCGTGATTGAGCAGGCTCAAGTTGGTCCAATCAAAAAGCACAGCTGAAGGAGTCGTGGGGTTGGCCAAAGGTGCCGTATCCCAGGTGTAAATGTTTCGCTGCAAAAACCGGGTCGGATCAGCGGGTTCGGGCGGCACAGGCTCGCGAATGGGCAAACGGTTGGAAGCTGTCCAGTCGGTGGTGGTTGCTTGTCCGGCTGTGTCGAGCGTCAGCGCATCAATATTGCCGCTCCAGGTAATGCCGTCGTAATTTGGCACATACTTCCGATTGCCCGCTTCCAAAGTGGTTGACGCAGTAGCAACGCCCGACGTCGCCCCGCCGCCGCCTTGCGCGCCGCTTAAGGCGCTTGCAACCGCCGAGGCCAGACTGGACGGATCTTTCGCACTGTAATAAGCTCCTCGACTATTTAAAGCGGCGTGCCAGAGGTCATCAATGTTGGCGGCCACTGCCAGTGTTTCTGATGGTACGCCCCAGAGCTTGGTCCCAGCTTGAAGTGCTGGCAAATCCGAGTTCTGATCGAGCACGCCACGGACCCCAAGGCCGACCATAAAATTGGTCATGTTCTGCCAAAACGACGGGTCATCGCCAGTGGCTTTAACTTGGTTGTTCATTCCCGGCTGCAGGTCGTTTTTCCAATATTTCATGGCCACATCGGCCAAGGTCTTGCCAACTCCATCTGCATAAGGACGGGTGTTGGCCTGAAACGTAAAGCTTCCTATGGTGGTCCCTGCCGTACTGTCTTCGTCGGCAACATTGTTCGTTCCGTTCCAATAACCATCTGTCACCATCAACTGGTAGGATCGCCGGCATGTCTTGTTGTCAGCAACCGTGTTGGTGACGCTGGGGTCGTCCGTATAGGGGCCTCGGTTGTCAGTGCGGCTGAGATAGGCGCCAACAGCTTCAAGTGCAGCGGGCAGCGGCGTGCCACCACTTGCTGGCAAATCTTCTAGCCATTTGAAAAGCTGGTTTTTGCGGGCTTGTGTGAAGGCACGAATACCACCACCGCCATAAGTCGCCGTGTCGCTTTCAATCACGGTGGTCGATACACCGTCTACGGTGCCAGAACCTTTGTTGATCCGCCCAAAACCCACGCGAAATGGCGCCGATGCCGCCGCCGCCGGTGCTGCCACTGCACCAAAAGATTCCATCATCGCACCGCGGGCAAGCAAATTGCGGTTGCGGTAGTAGGTAAACCAATTGGCAAAGTTTTGCCGCTCCTCGACCTTAGAGCACCCTGCCAATCCAATTGCACCCGTGCAGTCCGTGCGCGCTGCCACTTTTTCATAAGTCAGCGTGAGAGGCGCATTGATGGAAATCCCGGTGTAGTTGGCGTAATTGGTGACAGCCTTGTAGCCATCTACCGTGCCCGTGCCTGCGCCGACACCGTTGGCCGTGAATTTGGTTCCGACCGTGTTGGCTGGGGCACCCACCAAAGTGAAGTTGGTGGTTCCGAGTGTTTTGATGGTGTATGTGGTGCCAATCACCAGCAAGCCGGCATTCACCGTTTGTTTTTGCAGTTTGAAATAAACGCCAGGGTCGTGGCCAAGGGAAGCCATATTGTTGGCTTTGGTGCTGCAATAGGCCGAAGGTGTCGCCCGGCCAGTTCCCGTGCCCACACCAATCGCCGTAAATACGGTGCCAGTACTACTGGACGGTGAGCCAACTAACGTCCAGTTCGTGGTGCCGGACGTTGTAATCGTATAGGTAACACCTGCCACAAAGGCGTTTGGGTTATTGCTCGTCGGCACCGGGTGGACCGGCTCTGAAAAACACCAAGTGCTGCTGCCGCCGGGCGCGGTATATGAGGTCAGGTTGATCACGGTGCCAGAAGCTCCCGTGATGCCCGGGGGATCCCTATAGGCAGCAGCGGGTGGCGAGTTTGGAAAACGTGTCCCGTCCGCCTTCAACCAAGGCTGATAACGGACCTCCGGGTTGTAAAACATCGTGTTGGTGTCCGCAGAGCGAGCGGCCCGCAGCAGGTAATTGGTCGAATTGATTTTTCCAGGAACGTTACCAGGCGTTGCGACTCCGGCTATGTTAAGCACGCCAAAATTGTCACGAGGATCCCACCGCACTTGGATGACACCCCCGCCAATGGCCGAAGGAATGGGCGTGGCAAACGTGCCCCCATCAAACGTGGTTTCAGGCATGTGCTGGAACAGCATGGAGCCTGAATCGTCCAGAGTCAGCATGAAATTGGGCACAACACCACCACCGACCCTGTTCAACAAAGGAACTTGAGCAGGTATCTGCGAAACAGCGCCATTTGAAAGAGCCAAAAACAATGCGGATGCCAATAGAGGCATTCGCAAGTATCCTGATGAAAAAATTGAAACGTTCATTTTGCTTCTCCCAGAACTTCACAAATTGAGAATTGACTGCAGCCAAACCACCGAGCCGTTGGTTGTTGCTCCAGTGGCAGCATCTTCCCGATAGTCCATGCTGAAACCGCGGGCGGTAACGACTGTGACGTTGAACGGCGAAACAAGCCCGCCAATACTCTGTGTTTCAACAATGCATTCAGGCAGTTTTGTTGGTGTGTAGGTGCTCGCCGCAGAACTGATCTGGCCGGCCGTCAAGGCAATTCGCGTGGCTGCTGCATGGGGCGGAACCATTGGCGCAGCAGCTGCACCTCGCCAGGAAACCGTGTTCTGCCATGCGGGCGCCACACCTGCGTTGGTATCGATCGCTGGCGGGTTCATGAGTCGACCGTCACGCACCGGCAAAGGCCCCACATTGGTGGCTGGTATTGCCATCTGCGCCTCGCAAAACCGCAAGGCCGCCTCGGCGTATTGCTGTGCCATGTTGTCCATGCGCACGTTGTTGGTTACGCGTTGGCTCGACGTGGCGCTGCGCATGGCCGATGAGGCCGTGAGCCCGATCACCACCACCAAGATCAAAACAATAATGAGCGATATGCCGCGTTGCGCGGAATGGGTTTTGGAGTGACAGTGGTTCATGGCAATCAACTACAGGGGCATTTTGGTGCGCAATGCAGCCGTGGCGAAATAGGCGCGGCGCAGGCGGCGGTCGGTCGTGGTTTGCGGTGCGGCATCACAGTCACTGTATTGGGTCAAAAGTGAACCTGCCTGGTCGTCTTCCCCCGCGAGCAATACCGGTTCTGCGCTACGCACCAACAGGCAAACACGGGCGCTGACGACCTGATCCCACTGAGCGGCGCCAATCGAAGCGGCCGTCACGTAGCGCACAACCTGCTCTGAGGTGTTGGTGGTGGCAATTCCATACCAAACTTTCATGCTTTCGATGTTTTCCACCAGTGGCTGCGTTTGACCATTGGCAGAGCACCGCAACTCTGGTCGACCGGACAACTCGGTGGAAACAAAATAACGATTGATCGCCAACCTGGGACCGGCTCCACCGACCGAATTTCCCAAACAGTTGGTCGCAAATCCACCCGCTATGACAGTATTGGAGGCGTCAGCCTCGTAAGCGACCTCAAGCATGAAGTTGTCCGGATCGGTAATGGGGTTGCATGCCAAGGCTCCCACCGCAGCAGTTGTACTGACAAAACCCTTGTCACACCCAAATACCCATCGTCCGTTATTGCCTGCCATCGTCCCAAAGGTGAAGATCAATTTAGTAGGGTCAACGGGGTTCGGTATAAGCGCCGTCGGCTGGGAATAACCTGCCATCTCGAGGTCGCGCCGCAGGATACTCAGCGCAATTTGCGCATCCTCATTCATTTGGGCGAAGGCCGATTGGTATCTTCCCGCATTGCTGGAAGAGATGATGCTGACGATCACAGCGCCCACAACAACAAGGCCAATCACCAGGGAAATCATCAACTCAACCAGCGACATCCCTCTCGTCCTTGATCGAAAGCCAAGTTTCCTCATAAATTAATCCTGAAGTAGCTGCAGCGAATGCTTCGATCACCTGCGACTGAAAGGTTGGCAGGACATTCGTTGACAAGCAGCGCAAACTCATCGTCGTTGGCCACCGCAGGGTCTCGCCACACCACCCACACATCCGAAGCCAATTGCGCCGCATTGTGCACAATTGCTACAGAACCTTGAGGCAATTGGTTTCGCACCATCACTTGCCAGTCGTACATATCAGCAGCGGCCAACTGATTCGCGGTGCAGGTGTCTGCGACAACATTGCATCGCAGCACCGGAGCGGCAGGTAGCGCGCTTTGGCCAGCAAAACTGGTTGCAATTGCATACGCGGCCCTACCACCCTTATTGGCCCGGACTCGCTCACCAATGTCGGTAGCCAAAAGCGTTGCAGTACCCCGATATTGCGACAGTTTTGTGTAGCGAACTGAGGTGGCATTCACACCCGCAAGGGCCAAAAGGCCGATAGACGCAATGACGATCGATACCAAAACTTCGATCAAGGAAACACCGGACTGCCTGCGTCTGGGCACCGGGCCTCCCCCTTCAATGGTCACTACACTTGGCATATCGTCACTCCTGCAGACCTAACAGAGGGCCTTCCGGTAACTGAGACGCAAACGACCCGAGTAACCCCCGCCGGCACAGTGCCGGTTGGCGTCACATTGAAAGTCTGGTTGGCGGCACGGGCTCTTCCTGTCGGGTCATACCGAATCGCCTGCAAGGTTGTTCCGGGCGAGGCGTCCGAGTGGATCGTCGCAATATTTGAAAATTCCTGCTGAACTTTGAGAACCGTTTCAAGCGGGAGAACCACCCCTCCAGCGTCAACATTGACACCGTCTGCGTTAAGGTCGACAAATACGATCCAGCCAATGTTCCAACTGCCCACGGCTGTATTGCAGGTTGTACCGTTCGTTGACCGGCAAATAGTTACTGCCGATGATCGCTTAAGCGCTTCTGACCGCGCCAAAGTCATGTCACTCACCAACGTATCCGCAGCCGCCAATACAGTCCGACTGACCAGCAGCGTGCGAAAACTCGGCGCCGCCAACGAAGCCAATATGGCAACAATGGCCACGACGACCATGATCTCTATCAAGGTAAAACCAGCTTGGCGGATTTTCATGGGTTGGAGCTTAGTTTGACCCTGATCTGAAAGCCAATGGCAACAGACAACCGGTTGTTTTGACCGGCTAAACGGTAAGATCAAGCGTCATTTCAAACCCATAGGCCGTCTTTTCGTGATTGATCGCGCTCTTCTCCTGGCCGCACAAAACCGCCAGTTGCCGCCTCCCAACCCCGCCGTCGGCTGTGTTCTCGCAGACGCCAGCGGTCACGTGATCGGCGAGGGTTTCACGCAGAAAGCGGGTGGCCACCATGCCGAAATCATGGCCCTGCGCGACGCTGCCGCCCGCGGACACACGACCCACGGCGCAACCGCCCATGTCACATTGGAGCCCTGCTCCCACCAAGGCCGCACGGGGCCATGTTGCGACGTTTTGATCAAGGCAGGCATCCGCAGGGTGATGGCATCCGTCGCCGATCCCAACCCACTGGTGTCGGGCCAAGGTTTTGCGCGTCTTCGTGCGGCTGGCGTTGAAGTGGAAGTTGGCTTTGGCGCTGAGGAATCCCGCGAGCTCAATATTGGTTTTTTCAGCCGGATGATCCGCCGCACCCCTTGGGTGCGCCTCAAGGTGGCCGCTTCCCTGGATGGCAAAACCGCGCTGGAGAATGGCCAAAGCCAATGGATCACGTCTGAGCCAGCCCGAACCGATGGCCACGCCTGGCGGGCGCGCTCCTGCGCAGTATTGACCGGCATTGGCACGGTGCTGGAAGACGACCCCGCTTTGGACGTTCGCCTCGTGCCCACAGAGCGCCAGCCCCACCTGGTCGTTGTCGATAGCCGTCTGGATACGCCACTGACGGCAAAGTTGCTCCTCCTGGGGCGAACATTGCTGATCTACTGCGCTGTGCAGGACGATGAGCGCAAGCGAGCCCTTGAAGCGAAAGGGGCCACCGTCATTTCAATGCCGCAGAAGCCAGACGGACCGGCTGGCGGGCGGCTCAAAGTCGATTTGCGCGCCATGTTGGCAGATCTGGCCACCCGCGAGGTCAACGAAGTGCATGTGGAAGCGGGCCACAAACTCAATGGCTCGCTGGTCCGCGAAGGTCTGGTCGACGAATTTCTCGTCTACCTGGCGCCAAAACTGATCGGCCAGGGCCGCGACATGGCCAGTTTTGGACCGTTGACGCGGTTGAGCGACGCTCTTTCCCTGGAATTCAAGTCCAGTGCCATGGTGGGCCCAGACCTGCGTCTGCAGGCGCGCGTGTCTGGGCGGGACCGGTTTTAGCCACTTGTTTTGCAAGAAGCACCCAGGACCGGTGCAAAACACCTCGTGATTCCTGCGAAAATACTCCCATGTTCACCGGAATCATCACCGGCGTGGGGCGCATCGCCGCCATCCACGCCCTCGGCAGCTCTTTATCGCATGGCAAACAACTCAGTGTTGTTTGCCCGCCGGGTTACCTTGATGACGTGGGATTGGGCGACAGCATTGCCATCAATGGCGCTTGCATGACGGCAATCTCGATCGACGCCGCCAAAAACGAATTTCGCATCGATGTCTCCGCTGAATCCCTGGCCCGCACCGCCGGGCTTGGCGCGACCGGCCCGGTCAACCTTGAAAAGGCGCTGAGTGCGCAGGATCGCCTGGGTGGGCACATTGTGGCGGGCCACGTGGATGGTGTCGGCACGGTGACCACTTTTGCCGAGGTAGGCGAAAGCTGGCTGCTGCAAATCCAGACGCCGGCAGAGTTGGCCAAATTTCTGGCCTACAAGGGCTCCATTGCGGTGAACGGCGTAAGCCTCACCGTCAACCAGGTCGACGATCTGCCCGGTGCAGCCGGTGACGGTCAAGCCGCCGCGCAGGCGTGCCGCATCAGCATCAACCTGATTCCCCATACAGTTCAAAACACCGCGCTGGGCGCGCTGACAACCGGCGCCCGGGTCAACCTGGAAGTTGACTTGATCGCGCGTTACGTCGAACGCATGCTGCAGAAAGTTCCCGCATGAGCCTGTCCTCCCTATCGGCGCCTTTGCCCGCCACCATTTCCCCCGTTGAAGACATTGTTGCGGACATGCGCGCCGGCCTCATGGTGATCCTGGTGGACGAAGAAGACCGGGAAAACGAAGGCGATCTGGTGCTGGCGGCTGACCACGTGACGGCGGAAGCCATCAACTTCATGGCGCGTTTTGGCCGCGGGCTGATCTGCCTCACCCTCACCCGCGACCGCTGCGAGCACCTTCAGCTGCCACCGATGGCGGTGCGCAACGGCGACAAAAAAGGCACCGCCTTTACCGTGTCGATTGAGGCGGCGGAAGGCGTGACAACCGGCATCTCAGCCGCCGACCGCGCCCGCACGGTGCAGGCCGCCGTGGCCAAAAACGCCAAATCCGGAGATCTGGTGCAACCCGGCCATATCTTTCCGCTTCAAGCCGTCGATGGGGGCGTGCTCATGCGTGCGGGCCACACCGAAGCGGGTTGCGATTTGGCCGGCATGGCTGGTTGCACCCCGGCTGCCGTGATTTGCGAGATCATGAAAGACGACGGCACCATGGCGCGTCTGCCGGACTTGCAGGTGTTTGCCGCCGCGCATGGCCTCAAAATTGGCACCATTGCCGACCTGATCGAGCACCGCAGCCGGGTTGAATCGCTGGTTGAGAAACTCGGCACCCGCAGCTTGCAAACCGCCTTTGGCGAATTCACGGCGCGTGCCTTTCAAGACACCACCACCAAGGGTGTGCACCTCGCGCTGGTCAAGGGTGAATGGGCGCCCGATGACGCCGTACCCGTTCGCGTGCACGAACCCTTCTCCGTGCTGGACGCCCTGGAGGTCAACCGCGCCATGCACAGCTGGAGCCTCGACGCCAGCCTGCGGCACATTGCCGGCGAGGGGCGCGGCGTGGTCGTGCTGCTCAATTGCACCGAAAACGCCGAGCAGTTGCTGGCCCAGTTTGAAGGCACCGCGCGGGCCAGCCACGGCCCCGAGCGCGGGCGGATGGATTTGCGCACCTACGGCATCGGCGCTCAAATCCTGCGCGAATGCGGCGTTCACAAGATGACCCTGATGGGCAGCCCAAGGCGCAGCCCCGGCCTTGCCGGTTATGGGCTGGATGTGGTTGGGTATGTTTCCAGATGAGTTTCTGGATAAGTTTCAAGATAAGTTTCACACCCTGAGAAAAAACAAACATGTTTGGCGCAGACAAAGGCACCCCGGATTCCCAACACAACCGCTTGGACGGCAAACCGCTGCATATTGGCGTGGTGCAGGCGCGCTTCAACGAGCCCGTCACAAATGCGCTGTTTGAGGCCTGCAAAGGCGAACTGATGGCCCTGGGCGTGCAGGCCCGGAATATTGACCATGTGACGGTGCCGGGAGCGCTGGAAGTGGCCGTCGCGCTGCAGGCCATGGCTGAAAAATCGCGTTACGACGCCTTGATAGCCCTGGGTTGCATCATCCGGGGCGAAACCTACCACTTTGAACTGGTGGCCAATGAATCGGGCGCGGCGGTGACGCGGGTCTCCCTCGATTACCAGGTGCCAATCGCCAACGCCATCTTGACCACTGAAAACCTCGACCAGGCCGTCGCGCGACAAACTGAAAAAGGCCGTGACGCCGCCCGCGTGGCCGTCGAGATGGCCAACCTGCTGGAAGAAATTGGATGAATGACACCCCCACCGGGCAGGGCAAAACCCGGCCACCGCGCCAGTCCCGCACCGGCTTGACCAGCACGGGCGCACGCAAGGCGGGCAGCAAATCTGGCCGGTCTCGCTCGCGCGAATTCGCGCTGCAGGGCCTGTACCAACTGCTGGTCGGCAAAAACGAGCCCGGCGACGTTGAAGCGTTCACCCGCGACCTGGCGGGTTTTTCCAAGGCCGACGAAGCCCATTTCGAAGCCCTATTACGCGGTTGCGCCAATGAATCCGCTGAACTGGACGCCCTCATCCTGCCGCACCTGGACCGCAAACTTGAAGAGATCTCGCCGATCGAGCGCGGCATCCTGTGGATCGGCGCCTACGAGTTCAAACATTGCCTGGACGTGCCCTGGCGTGTGGCGCTCAACGAATGCATCGAACTGGCCAAGGAATTTGGTGGCACTGACGGCCACAAATACGTCAACGCCGTGCTCAACGCCGTGGCACCGGTGTTGCGCGGGCAGGAAGTCCACGCCGACCGCGCACGCGGCGCCAAACCCTGACGCGGCCTGGCTGAATCGCCAACCCATCCCCAATTTGCCATGAGGATTTCAGCCCGCGCAGAACGCATCGAGCCCTTTTACGTGATGGAAGTCGCCAAGGCGGCGGCAGAGATCGCCCGCGCCGCCGCGAAAAGCGACATGCCGATGGTGTTTCTGAATATTGGCGAGCCTGATTTCACTGCCGCTCCACTGGCGGCAGAAGCGGCTGAAAAAGCCATTCGCCGGGGCGCCACACAATATACGCAGGCAACCGGCCTGCCCGCCCTGCGCGAGCAGATCAGCGCCTGGTACCAAAGCCGTTTTGGCGTGCAGATCGACGCCGGGCGCATTGTCGTCACAGCGGGCGCGTCGGCTGCGCTGCAACTGGCCTGCCTGGCGCTGATCGACCGGGGCGACCAGATCCTCATGCCCGACCCGAGTTACCCCTGCAACCGCCATTTTGTGAGTGCCGCAGACGGGCAAGCCGTGCTGGCCCCAACCACGGCGGAAGAGCGTTTCCAGTTGAGCGCCGCCAAAGTAGAAGCCGCCTGGAACCCGCACTCGCGCGGTGTGTTGCTGGCTTCCCCCTCCAACCCCACCGGCACCTCGATCCACCCGGATGAAATGCGCCGCATCCACCAGTTTGTGAGCGCCCAAGGCGGCATCACCCTGGTCGATGAAATCTACCTCGGCCTGAGTTTCGACGCGCGGTTTGGCCAGACCGCGCTGGCGCTGGACGATCAAATCATCAGCATCAACAGTTTCAGCAAATATTTCAGCATGACCGGCTGGCGCCTGGGCTGGCTGGTGGTTCCCGAAGCGCTGGTCAATACCATCGAGCGCCTGGCGCAAAATCTGTTTATTTGTCCGAGCACCGTGGCGCAACATGCGGCCCTGGCCTGTTTTGAGGCGCCCAGCCTCGCCGAGTTCGAAAGCCGCCGCGCCGAGTTCAAGGCCCGCCGCGACTACTTCATTCCCGCCCTCAACACCATCGGCCTGCCGGTTCCGGTGATGCCCGATGGCGCCTTCTACGCCTGGGCCGACTGCTCACAGGCCTGCCTGCGGTTGAACCAAAAATTCGGCGCCACGCTCCAAAACAGCTGGGACTTCGCTTTTGAGGTGATGCGCCGCGCTCACGTGGCAGTGACGCCGGGACGCGACTTTGGTGTGGCTCAAACGGGTAACTTTGTGCGTTTTTCGACGGCCAGCTCCTTGACTGAGTTGAAAATCGCCATCGAGCGCCTCAAGGCCTTGTTGGCCTGACGGCAAGGCCTTGGCAAACCCGGCATGAGGCAGCAAGCCAGGCCCAACAAAAAATGGAAACACAGGGAATATTCCAATGAACCAAGTTTCGATGAACCAAGACTTGTCCATCCTCCATCTGGTGCTCAACGCCAGCTTCGTCGTGCAGGCGGTCATGCTGCTGCTGGTGGTCGTCTCTGTCTCAAGCTGGGCGGCGATTTTCCGGAAACTGTTTGCGTTGCGGCGTGTCAAAGACCTGAATGAAACCTTTGAACGCGAATTCTGGTCGGGCACCAGCATGAACGATTTGTTCGCCGCTGCCGCCAAAAACGCCCGCAGCGCCGGGCCGATGGAGCGCATTTTCGCCAGCGGCATGCGCGAATTCCAGAAACTTCGCGAACGCCGCATCAGTGACACCTCCACCTTGATGGACGGCGCGCGGCGCGCCATGCGCGCCAGCTTCCAGCGCGAGATGGACGTGGTTGACAGCAATTTATCGTTCCTCGCTTCGGTTGGCTCGGTCTCGCCGTACGTCGGCCTGTTTGGCACGGTCTGGGGCATCATGCACGCCTTCACTGGCTTGGCCTCGCTGCAGCAGGTGACACTCGCCACCGTCGCGCCGGGCATTGCCGAAGCGCTGGTGGCCACCGCCATTGGCCTCTTTGCCGCGATACCCGCTGTGGTGGCCTACAACCGCTTCGCCCGTGACATCGACCGGGTAGCGATCAAGCTGGAGACCTTCATTGAAGAGTTCTCCAATATTCTTCAACGCAATGTCGGCGCGCAACCCGCGTCCGGCAAATAATTGCAGGGCACCACACCATGCCAGCACTGGTAAGCCGCGGGCGCGGGCGGCGCTCCATCAACGAGATCAACATGGTGCCCTTCATCGACGTGATGCTGGTGCTCTTGATCATCTTCATGGTGACGGCGCCGCTGATTGCGCCGAGCATGATCGAGCTGCCCAGCGTGGGCCGCGCGGCCAAGGCGCCGGATGTGGTGATCCAGATCATCATCGGCAAAGACGAAGCGCTGTCCATCAAAAGCCAGGAGAAAACCTCGCCCGTCGCCTTGAAGGACCTGGTGCGCTCGGTCAAGGCGGCGCAAACCAGCGCTGGCAAGCCTGCTCTGGGCCAGCCATCTGTGGCGGGCGCCCCCGTGAATGCCGCGCCTGGCAACACGGCCGTTGTCATCAGCGCCGACAAAAGTGTGAAATACGAATCGATCGTAAAAGTGATGGACGTGTTGCAGCGCGCCGGCATCCAGCGCGTAGGCCTCTCGGTGCAACTGGTGAATTCACCGGGGTGAAGGAATAAAGGCACAAAGGCATATGGCATGAACGCCGCCACACACCGCCTGGAGTTTGCGCCGCCACCCGTGCCGGGGTTCGTGCGCGCCTTCGGGCTGGCGGTGCTGGCGCATCTGCTGCTGCTGGCCGCTCTGACCTGGGGCGTCAACTGGCGCAGCGCTGACGAGCCCTTTACGGCGGAGGCCGAGTTGTGGTCGCAGGTGCCGGTGCAGGCCGCGCCCAAACCGGTTGTGGCGCCGCCTGTATTGCCGAGCATTGCGCCGCCGGTGGTCGAAAAACCGGTCCAGACGCCACCGAAACCGTCTGCGCCAGACATCGTCACCCAGCGCGAGAAACAACGCCTGGCCGCCGAGAAAAAACAGCTGGAGGCCAAGCAACAGGACGACAAAAAGAAAGAGCTGAAAAAGCAGGAAGAACTCAAACAGGCCGACGCCGCAAAACGCAAGGAAGAGGCGGCCAAACTCGACGCCAAACAGCTCGAAGCGCAGCGCCAGGAGAACATCAAACGCATGGCCGGCCTGGCGGGGGCGACGGGCGCTGCGACGGCCACCGGCACGGCGCAGCAATCCGCCGGGCCGTCGTCAAGTTACCAGGGCCGCATCCAGGCGCGCATCTACCCGAACATCGTGTTCACCGAAGACATCCCAGGCAACCCGGTGGCGCTGGTGGAAGTGCGTGCCGCCCCTGATGGCACCATCACCGGGCGCAAGCTGCTCAAATCCAGCGGCATCCTCGCCTGGGACGAAGCCGTGCTCAAGGCCATCGACAAAACCGAAGTGTTGCCGCGCGATGTCGACGGGCGCGTGCCGCCTTTGCTGGAAATCGGCTTCCGGCCGAAAAAATAAGCCCGGCAAGGGCCAAAGCAGGAACCGGCGTCGACGCAGCGGCGGCAGACATGGCATCAGCCGATGTCGCGTACAAAATTAACATGGGTGTTAATTTTAGACGGTTTCAGCCGGAAATTTTCCAGTTTTTAGATTTTTTAGCCGACCAAGTCACATAAAAGCTTGATAGTTTGCTATTTTTTTAGTAGCAATCAGTCATATACGATCGCGCAGGCACCCTGGTGCGCCTGCGCCCGCCAGCTGGCCAGGGCGGCATCGGTCGGGAAAAACTTCGCCCCGTCGCCCAGTTGCAACTCAGCCACGGCGCCCACGCCCTCCCCGTCCGGCACGGCGCCTGCCTGGCGGCTCACCGACAGGCGCACCGGCAGCCCGCGCACTAGAAGGCCCTGTTCGGTCATCTCGCGTTTGGCGGGAAAATCCTGCACCAGGCGTTGTACATCGGGCGTTTTGCCATTGACGGCGACTTTCAGGTATTTGCCAAAGCGGCAACGCGCCTGTTCAAGGTCCCAAATCTGGTTCACGGTGAGCTGCATCGCGCCGCCGCCAAAACGGTCCGGCTGCGCCTTGCCCATCACGATGATGAGCTCGTCTTCCTTGAGCAGGTTTTTGTGGGCGTTGTTGAGGGCTTCGTCCACACGCGCGTCGATGATGCCGGATTTGTCGTCAAGTCTGAAAAGTCCGAGCTTTCCACGCTGCCCGTTGATCACCCGGAAGTCGCTGACGATACCGGCCAGCAATTGCGGCTCGCGGGTGTCGATGAGGTCTTCAATCTGGCGCTTGGCGAACTGCCGCACTTCGCGTGCCACCTCGTCAAACAAATGGCCCGAGAGGTAAAAGCCGAGCGCGGTTTTCTCCAGGCTCAAGGTCTCTTTCACGCCCCACGGCAACGCCTCGACCAGATCCGGCTCGCGGGTTGAGGCGCCATGGTCATCTTCGCCACCCATGTCAAACAGGCCGCCCTGGTTGGCGTTGGCTTCGGCGGCGGCGGCAAAGTCGGAGGCGCGCTCCACCGAGGCCATCAGCGTCGC